>JBQCDC010000090.1:0-6941 GCA_051961575.1 Marmoricola sp. | reverse complement strand
GGCCTCCTCGCCCTGATCTCGCGCGACCACTTGGACGCGGATGCGTGGGAGGACCTCGAGGACACCTTGATCACCGCGGACCTCGGCGTCGCGCCCGCCCAGGAGCTGGTCGAACGCCTGCGCACGCGGCTTCGCGTCGAGGGCTCGCAGGAATACACCCGCACGGTGATGCGCGAGGAACTCGTCGCCCTCGTCGATCCCTCCATGAACCGTGCCCTCAACACCCAAGGCGTCGACGGAAAGCCCGCTGTCGTGCTGGTGGTCGGTGTCAACGGCGCCGGCAAGACGACCTCGGTGGGCAAGATCGCCCGAGTGCTCGTCGCCGACGACCGATCGGTGCTGCTGGGTGCCGCCGACACGTTCCGCGCCGCCGCCGGCGAGCAGCTCACCACCTGGGGCGACCGCGTCGGTGTCGAGGTGATCTCAGGTCCTGAGGGCAGCGACCCCGCGAGCGTCGCTTTCTCGTCGGTCGAGGCCGGCATCGACCGAGGCGTCGACGTTGTGCTCGTGGACACCGCCGGTCGTCTGCAGAACAAGCAGGGCCTGATGGATGAGCTCGGCAAGGTCAAGCGGGTCATCGAGAAGCAGGCCGAGGTCACCGAGGTCCTGCTCGTCCTCGACGCCACCACCGGACAGAACGGCCTGGTCCAGGCTCGGGTGTTCAGCGAGGTCGTCGACGTGACCGGCATCGTCCTCACCAAGCTCGACGGCTCCGCGAAGGGCGGAATCGTGGTCGCCGTTCAGCGCGAGCTCGGCGTACCGGTCAAGTTGGTCGGTCTCGGTGAAGGTCCGGACGACCTCGCTCCGTTCGACCCCGAGGTCTTCGTCGACGCGCTCCTCGGCTAGGGGTGGGTGACCTCCCAGAGCTGGTGGGTGCCTTCCAGGCCCTTCAGCTCGGTCTCGAACGCCTCGACCAGCCGTAGGTCCTCGGCGTCGGGGTTGTCTGTCAGCCGCGAGTGGACGTCGCTGCTGACCAGGATCTGGCCTCCGACCGCGTGCGCGGCGATGCGCGCGGCCATGGCGACGTTCGTCCCGAAGAAGTCGCCGTTCTTGTGGACGACGGCACCCACGTGCAGTCCCTCGCGGACCTTGATCGGGGTTCGACGGAGGCGTCGGTGTGCGTTCGCCTTGATCAGTCGTTGGATCTCGACCGCGGCGCGCACGGCGTTCGCACAGTCTCCGAAGACGACCATGAATCCATCGCCCTGCGTCTTCACGATGACGCCGCCGTGGTCGCTGACGGCGCGCTCGACCAACTCGTCGTGCGCGCTGAGCAGCGCGACCCACCCCGTGTCGCCGAGCTGCTCGTTGAGGCTCGTCGAGTTCTCGATGTCGGAGAACAGGATGGTGACGGTTCCGTCGGGTCCGGTCACGCGGGCGATGGCTCGGCGATCCTCCGTGCTCCATCGGACCAGGTCCTCGATCGAGGCGGTCAGCAATCCGCTGACGCCGCCCTCGCGCAGCCGGGCCGCGCTCTCGACCGCCGTCTCGACGATGGCGCGCACGGTGTTGGCACCACGGCGATTCCCCACCGAGGGCGCGAGGCGCCGACGCACCTCGATCAACAGCTCATCCCGCTCGGCCGTCATCGCGCGCAGTGCTCGCTGGGACCGGGCGAGGAGAAACCCCAATGCCGCAACGGCAATCGCGAGAATCACGCACAACGCAACGGCCACATGCAGAGCCTGACATATGGCGAGGACAAGCGCGGGTCAGAGCAGCCGTGATTCCCGATACAATGAGAACCTGTTCTACTTTTGTTCGAAGGATCCCGTGGAGGCGTCTTGACCACACCCATCGTCGAGGGCTGGTTCACGACGGGCGAGCAGCCCGCTCTGATCGGCTCTCGCTGCACGTCCTGCGCGTCCACCTACTTCCCGCCGCTCGCCGACGAGGGCAGCTTCTGTCGCAACCCGCGCTGCTCCAGTGACGCGTTCGAGCAGGTCGAGCTGTCGCGTCGAGGTGTGGTGTGGTCCTACACCGACGCCCAGTACCAGCCGCCCGCGCCGTATATCGCCGCCGACCCCTACGTGCCCTTCGCACTGGCGGCCGTGACGTTGCCCGAGGGACTCGTGGTGCTTGGACAGGTCGCTCAGGGATTCGGCGTGGACGACCTTCACGTCGGAAGCGAGGTCGAGTTGGTCGTCGAGCCGATGAGCGGATCGGACGCGGACAAGGTCGTGTGGCGCTGGCGCCCGGTACAGGAGGTCGCAGCATGAGCGCCGTGGTCGCTGGAGTGGGCATGCACCCCTGGGGCAAGTGGGGCCGGAACTTCGTCGAGTACGGCGTTCACGCTGCTCGCGCCGCGCTCGCGGACTCGGGCATCGCCTGGAACGACGTCGACCTGATCGTGGGTGGCGAGACCGTGCGCAATGGGTACGGCGGCTATGTCGCCGGTGCCACCTTCGCGCAGGCGCTGGGCTGGAGCGGCGCCCGCGTGGCAACGTCCTACGCCGCGTGCGCCACCGGTGCGCAGGCACTCGATACCGCCCGTGCGCGGATCATGGCGGGCCTCAGTGAAGTCGCACTGGTGGTCGGAGCGGACACGACGCCGAAGGGCTTTCTCGCCCCCAACGCCGGCGAGCGTTGGAACGACCCCGACTGGTTGCGCTTCCGCCTGCTCGGGATGACCAACCCCGCCTACTTCGCGATGTATGCGCGCCGCAGGATGGACCTCTACGGCGCGACGTCTCAGGACTTCGCCGCCGTCAAGGTCAAGAACGCGCGGCATGGGCTCAACAACCCTTACGCCCGCTACCGCTAGGAGGTCGCCGCCGAGGACGTGCTCGCCTCGCCGGTGGTCAGCGACCCGCTGCGACTCCTGGACATCTGCGCGACCTCGGACGGCGCCGCTGCCGTCATCGTCTGCTCGGAGGAGTACGCGCGTCGTCACGGGATCGAACAGCCGGTCCGGATTCGAGCCGTGGCGACGGTGACCCCGACCTTCCCCAACACGGTCCTCGACATGCCCAACATCTCCACGGACCCGATCGCCGCCGGGGTGGACGCGGGCGAGACGTTCAAGCGCTCGATCGCGACCGCGGCCTACGAGGAGGCGGGCCTCGGCCCCCAGGACGTCTCCCTCGCCGAGGTCTACGACCTCTCCACTGCTCTGGAGCTCGACTGGATCGAGGATCTGCAGCTGTGTGGTGAGGGAGAGGCCGAGGCGCTGCTGCGCGCGGGGGAGACCACCATCGGTGGCCGCATCCCGGTGAACCCCTCGGGCGGGCTCGCGTGCTTCGGTGAAGCCGTGCCCGCTCAGGCTCTCGCGCAGGTGTGCGAGGTCACCTGGCAGCTGCGTGGCCAGGCGACCGGCCGTCAGGTCGAGGGGGCCAGGGTGGGCATCACTGCCAACCAGGGGCTGTTCGGACACGGCTCGTCGGTAATTCTTAGCCTCTGAAGGCAATCCGGGTTCGCTTTTTCAGGGTCCTGTAAGGTTCGCCGACCACTATCTATCTACGACGGTTTCGCTGGCCGCCCCCGCTGGCGAAACCGTCGTCACTATTTTCTGCGACACCCCCGCTAACGTGGGGAACGTGACCGTGGCATCTGCGAACCCCGCCCCCACTCCCCAGACACTCGGGGAGCTCCGCGCAAGCGGACATCAGCTTCGATCGATTCGTGACGAGGTCCGCGAGAATCTCATCACCGAGCTCGCCGCCGGTCGCGACCCGTGGCCCGGACTGCACGGCCTCCAGGACACCGTGCTCCCGCAGCTCGAGCGTGCCCTGCTGGCCGGACATGACGTCGTTCTCCTGGGCGAACGCGGCCAGGGCAAGACCCGCCTGTTGCGCAGCATCGCGCGCCTGCTCGACGAGTGGACGCCGGTCATCGAGGGCAGCGAGTTGGGCGAGCACCCCTTCGAGCCGATCACCCCGATGTCGATCCGCCGCGTCGCGGAGCTCGGCGACGCGTTGCCGATCGCGTGGCGGCACCGCAGTGAGCGCTACGCCGAGAAGCTGGCTACTCCCGACACGTCCGTGGCCGACCTGATCGGCGACGTCGACCCCATGCGCGTGGCCGAGGGCCGCAGCCTGGGCGACCCGGAGACGATCCACTTCGGTCTGATCCCACGCAGCCACCGTGGCATCGTCGCGATCAACGAGCTCCCCGACCTCGCCGAGCGCATCCAGGTCGCGATGCTCAACGTGATGGAGGAGCGCGACATCCAGATCCGCGGGTACGTGCTCCGCCTGCCTCTCGATGTTCTCGTCCTCGCCAGCGCCAACCCCGAGGACTACACCAACCGCGGGCGGATCATCACGCCGTTGAAGGACCGCTTCGGCGCCGAGATCCGCACGCACTACCCGACGGAGATCGAGGACGAGGTCGCCGTGATCCGACAGGAGGCGACCCTGGTCGCCGAGGTTCCGGACCACCTCATCGAGCTGGTCGCCAACTTCACGCGCGAGCTGCGCGAGTCCAGCGCGGTCGACCAGCGCTCGGGCGTCTCGGCGCGCTTCTCCATCGCCGGCGCCGAGACGATCGCCGCGTCGGCCCTGCGCCGCGGCAGCATCCAGGGGGAGAAGGAGTCGGTGGCCCGGTTGGTCGACGTCCACTCCGCCGTCGAGGTGCTGTCGGGCAAGATCGAGTTCGAATCCGGCGAGGAGGGCCGCGAGGCCGAGATCCTCACCCACCTGCTGCGCGTCGCGACGGCGAAGACGGTGAGCCGGAACCTCGCGGGCATCGATCTGCGCGAGCTCAACGAGGCGATCGAGGCCGGAGCCACCGTGGTCACGGGCGATGCGATCACCGCATCGGCCTTCCTCGACGAGCTTCCCGAGCTCGCCAGCGGCGCGCTCTACGACCAGATCGCCGAGCGGCTGGGCGCCTCCACGCCCGGCCAGCGAGCCAGTGCGATCGAGCTCGCGCTGGAGGGGCTCTTCCTGGCCCGCAAGATCGACAAGTCCGACCACGGGTCGCGGACCGTCTACGGAGCCTAGGCAATGTCCACTGCGCGCTACTCGCGCTACTCCGGCGGGCCCGACCCGCTGGCGCCTCCCGTCGATCTGGCGGAGGCGCTGGAGTCCATCGGCTCGGACGTCATGGCGGGCTACTCGCCGCAGTGGTCCATGCGCGAGTTCCTACGCCGGGGCGGCAAGGACCAGGTCGGACTGGACGAGCTCGCGAACCGGGTGCAGCAGCGGCGTCGGGAGATCCTGAGCCGGCACTCGCTCGACGGCACGCTGCGTGAGGTGAAGGAGCTCCTCGACCACGCCGTTCTCGAGGAGAAGAAGGAGCTCGCCCGCAACGTCGACATCGACGACACGGACCGAGCGCTGTCCGAGATGCAGATGGAGAATCTGCCCGAGTCTCCGGCGGCGGCCGTCCGCGAGCTCGGCGAGTACCAGTGGCACAGTGCCCAAGCGCGCGCCGACTTCCAGAAGATCCAGGAGCTCCTCGGACGTGAGCTCCTCGACCAGCGCTTCAAGGGGATGAAGCAGGCGCTCGAGGGTGCGACTGAAGAGGATCGCGCCGCGATCCAACAGATGATGCAGGACCTGAACGAGCTGCTGGAGAAGCGACGCCTCGGCGAGGACACCGCTGAGGACTTCGACGAGTTCATGCAGAAGCATGGCCAGTACTTCCCCGAGAATCCCCGCAACCTGGACGAGCTCATGGATGCGCTGGCCAAGCGGTCGGCCGCCGCGCAGCGCATGCTCAACTCGATGACTGCCGAGCAGCGCGCCGAGCTGATGGAACTGTCCGCGCAGGCGTTCGGCACGCCGGAGCTGATGTCGGCGATGAACCAACTCGATGACCACTTGCGCGCCCTCCGACCGGGCGAGGACTGGAGCGGCTCGGCGGACTTCGACGGCGAGGACCCGTTGGGGCTGGGGGATGGCACCCAGGCGCTCGAGGACCTGGCTGACCTGGACGCGTTGTCCGAGCAGCTCGCCCAAGGGCATCGTGGCGCGAACCTCGGTGACGTCGACCTCGACGCCCTCGCCCGGCAGTTGGGTGACGAGGCCGTTGCCGATGCGCGCACGCTGCAGGAGTTGGAGCGGGCGCTGCGAGAGACGGGTTACCTCAAGAACGGGTCCGACGGCCAGCTCAGACTCTCGCCGAAGGCGATGCGTCAACTGGGCAAGGCCCTTCTGCGCGACGCCGCCGCGCGACTGTCCAACCGCAGCGGACAGCGCGACTCCCGCAACGTCGGCGCGGCCGGCGATCTCAGCGGGTCGACCCGCGCCTGGGAGTTCGGCGACACCGAGCCCTGGGACGTTCCTCGCACGATCACGAACGCCGTGATGCGAGAGTCGTCGTCGGTGGTTGAGGAGCGCCCGCAGGGCGCGTCACGAAGCCCCCACGTCCGCATCCAGGTCGACGACATCGAGGTCGCCGAGACAGAGGCTCGCACCCAAGCCGCGGTCGCTCTCCTCGTCGACACGTCCTACTCGATGGCGCTGGACGGTCGCTGGGTGCCGATGAAGCGAACGGCGCTGGCCCTGCACCACCTGGTCTCGACGCGGTTCCGCGGCGACCACCTGCAGTTGATCGGATTCGGCCGTCATGCCGAGGTGATGTCGATCGAGGAGCTGGTCGGCCTCGATGCGATGTGGGCGAAGGGGACCAACCTGCACCACGGCCTCCTGTTGGCGAATCGCCACTTCCGCAAGCACTCGAATGCTCAGCCGGTTCTCCTGATCGTGACGGACGGCGAGCCGACGGCACACCTGGAGTCGAGCGGCGAGGTCGCCTTCAGCTACCCGCCGCATCCACTGACGGTGGCACTCAGCGTCCGCGAGCTCGACAACGCGCGTCGGCTCGGCGCCCAGACCACCTTCTTCCGGTTGGGGGACGACCCCGGCCTCGCCCGGTTTGTGGATCGGCTCGCCGATCGGGTCGAGGGCTCAGTGGTCGCCCCCGAGCTCGATGATCTGGGCGCTGCGGTCGTCGGCTCCTACCTGGGGAGCCGTAGCCAGGATTTCGGTGGTTTC
>JBQCDC010000089.1:0-3105 GCA_051961575.1 Marmoricola sp. | reverse complement strand
AGCGCAAGCCGGCTCCGGGAACGGGATGCCTTCACGCCCCTGGTTACGAGGCGTGGCCTCCGATGGTTCAGGCCTGACGCAGCATTTCTGCCACGAGGAACGCCATCTCGAGCGACTGGACCCGGTTCAGACGGGGATCGCAGACGGACTCGTAACGCGTGGCCAGGTCCGCGTCGCTGAGCTCCTCACCACCGCCGAGGCACTCGGTCACGTCGTCACCCGTCAGCTCCACGTGCATGCCGCCCGGCCAGGTGCCGACCTGACGGTGCGCGTCGAAGAAGCCCTGGATCTCGTCGAGAACGTCGTCGAATCGGCGGGTCTTGTAGCCGGTCGACGCCTCGAACGTGTTGCCGTGCATCGGATCGCAGACCCAGGCGACGTTGACGCCGGAGGCGCTGATCTTCTCCAGCAGCGGCGGCAGGCCGTCACGGATCTTGCCCGCGCCGAAGCGCGTGATGAAAGTGCGCCGACCGGCCTCGTTCTCCGGGTTCAGCTTGGCCGCGAGAGCAAGCGCGTCGTCCGGAGTGGTCGTCGGACCCAGCTTCACCCCGATCGGGTTGCGGACCCTGCTCAGCAGTTCGACGTGCGCGCCGTTGATCTGGCGGGTGCGCTCCCCGATCCAGACCATGTGGCCCGACACGTCGTAGGCCTGGTCGGTGCGGGAGTCGATGCGCGTCAGCGCGTGTTCGTACTCGAGGATCAGGGCCTCGTGGCTGGAGTAGAAGTCGACGCGGTGGAACTCGTCGGGGTCGGCGCCGATGGCCTCCATGAACTGCATGGCCTTGTCGATCTCGCGCGCCACCTTCTCGTAGCGACGGCCGAAGTCGGAGCCCAGCACGAAGTCGTTGTTCCAGGTGTGCACCTGGCGCAGGTCGGCGTAACCGCCGGTGACGAAAGCGCGCACCAGGTTGAGGGTCGCGGCACTGGCGTTGTAGACGTCCACGAGACGCTGCGGGTCGGGGACGCGCGAGAACTCGGTGAAGTCGTAGCCGTTGACGGCGTCGCCTCGGTAGGCGGGCAGCGTCACGCCCTCACGGGTCTCGACATCGGAGCTACGGGGCTTCGCGTACTGACCGGCGAGGCGGCCGACCTTGACCACCGGGACGGAGCCCGCGTAGGTGAGAACGACGGCCATCTGCAGGAGGACCCGCAGCTTGTTGCGGACGTTGTCGGCGGTGACACCCGCGAGCGTCTCGGCGCAGTCGCCACCCTGGAGGAGGAACGCCTCGCCCCGCGTGACCGCACCCAGCTTGGTGGTGAGCTCGTCGCATTCACCGGCGAAGACCAGCGGCGGGAACGACCGGAGGCGCGCCACCGCAGCCTCGACGGCAGTGCGGTCCGGATAGTTCGGCTGCTGAGCGGCGCCGAGGGCGTGCAGGGCAGCGAGATCCGGAATCTGGGTGGTCACCGCATAAGTCTAGGGCGTGGTCAGAGGCCGCGCGCGCGAGTAACCGGGCCTGAGAAGGACCCCATCCCATGAGTAGATTGCGAGGTATGACCCGGAAGGTTGTTGCCAGCGCCTATGGCGGATCCGAAGTACTCACGACGGTGTCGGAGAACCTGACCGAACCCGGTCCCGGCAAGGTGCTGGTCAGCGTCAGAGCGATCGGCGTCAACCAAGCCGACATCAAGTCCTACCAAGGAATCTTCGGGAAGGACCCGGCCAATCTTCCGCTCAAGCTCGGCTATGAGGCGGCCGGTGTGATCGAGGCGGTCGGACCCGACGTCACCAACTACGCGGTGAGCGACGAGGTCATCGTCTATCCGGCGAATGGCACGTATGCCACGGACATCCTGGTCGGGGTCGGCGCCCTGACGCCCAAGCCTCCGTCGCTCTCCTGGGAGGAGGCAGCCGGGCTGCTGCTGACCGGAGTCACCGCGGTTCATACGCTGACGGCAACCTCCGTCGGTGAAGGCGACACGGTTCTCATCCACGGCGGCGCCGGCGGCGTCGGGCAGATCGCCGTTCAGCTGGGGGTGGCTCGCGGCGCCTCGGTGATCGCAACCGCGGCTCCCCGCGACCATGAGCTCGTGAAGTCGTTGGGGGCGACTCCCGTCGAGTACGGCGATGGTCTGTTGGATCGGGTCAAGACGCTGGCACCCTCCGGGGTGACCGCCGCGCTCGACCTGGTCGGCAGTGAGGAAGCCCTCGAGGTCTCTCTCGCCCTTGTCGAGGACCGCTCGAGGATCGCCACCATCGCCAACTTCGGCTCGGCTCAGGGCACCGGCATCAAGATCCTCGGAGCCGGACCGAATGCGGACCCGGGCACGGAGATCCGACGCGCCGCTCGCTCGGAGCTGGCGCGGTTGGCCGGCGCGGGCCAGATCAAGGTGCGGATCTCGGAGACGTACTCCCTCGACGACGTCGCCGCCGCCCACGAGTTCCTCGCGAGCGGCGTCGGCGCCGGCAAGGTCATCCTCGTCCCCTAACCCACCGCGCGCGGGCTCGGCGTTAGGTGAGCCAGGACGTGATCGGGTTGATCGCGAAGAAGACCACGAACAGCACCGCGATCACCCAGAGCAGTGGGTGCACCTCGCGCGCCTTGCCGCGAGCGAGCTTGATCAGGCCGTAGCTGATGAAGCCCGCGCCGATGCCCACCGTGATCGAGTAGGTGAACGGCATCAGCGCGATCGTCAGGAAGGCCGGGATCGCGATCTCGAGGTCGTCCCAGTTGATGCCCTTGACCTGCTGCATCATCAGGAAGCCGACGAGCACCAGAGCCGGCACCGCAGCCTCGCTCGGCACCACGTCGACCAGCTTCGAGAACGGCATCGCGAGCAGGAACAGGATTCCGGTGACGATCGGCGCCAGGCCGGTCCGCGCACCTTCTCCGACGCCCGAGGCTGACTCGATGAAAGCGGTGTTGGACGAGACACCGCCGACACCACCAGCGCTCGCCGCGAGCGCATCCACGATGAGGATCCGCTGCGACTTGGGCGGCATGCCCTCCTCGTCGAGCAGGTTGGCCTCGGCGCCGATGGCCGTCATCGTCCCCAACAGGTCGAAGAAGTCCGAGAGCACGAGCGTGAAGAGCAGGAGCAGCGCCGTCACGACACCGGCCTCCTGGAACGAGCCGAAGAGGTGGAAGTGCCAGAACGTGTGCA
>JBQCDC010000088.1:0-2121 GCA_051961575.1 Marmoricola sp. | reverse complement strand
AGCGCCTCCCAGCGCACCGAGGCGATGTGGATCATCTCCCCGGCGACCTGGGCCACCGGCGACGCCTAGGGAGATGATGAACGAATGCGCGTTGCTGTCTACCAAGGTCCCGAAGGCTCGAACTCGGTCGAGGAGAACCTGGCCGCCCTCGAGTCCGCGGTCGCGAAGGCCGCCGCTCAAGGCGCTCAACTGCTGATCACGCCGGAGATGTCGGCGAGCGGCTACAACGTCGATGACGGGTACGCCAGCTCCGCCGAGAGCACCGATGGCCCGATCGAGCACCGACTGGCCGAAGCTGCGCGCCAGCATGGAATCGCGCTCATCTACGGCTACCCCGAACGCGAGGGCGACGCGCTCTACAACACCGCCGCCGTGCTCGGCGCCGACGGAACCGAGATCGCGCGCTACCGCAAGACGCACCTGTTCGGAGACTTCGAGACCAAGCACTTCACGCCGGCCGATGACCTGGTCGTTCAGTTCGACCTGAACGGGATCCGATGCGGCGTGGTGGTCTGCTACGACGTCGAGTTCCCCGAGGTCGTCCGCGCGCACGCCGGCGCCGGCACCCAGCTCCTCCTGGTGCCCACCGCGCTCATGCTGCCCTTCGACTTCGTCGCCGACAGCGTCGTTCCGGTGCGGGCCTGGGAGAACGAGCTCTGCCTGGTCTATGCCGACCGGTGTGGCACCGAGGGCGACCTCACCTACGTGGGACGCAGTTGCGTGATCGGCTCCGACGGCACCGAGCTGGCCCGGGCCGGACGCGGCGAGGAGCTGCTGATCGCGGACATCGACGAGGACACCCTGGTAGCCGGCAAGAAGCTCAACACCTACCTGCGCGACCGCCGGACCGACCTCTACGGCGCCTAGACCGGCACCCCTAGGCTGGGGGGCATGTCGGCCGAGGTACACGAAGTGAGCCCAGGGGTCGTCCGACTGACGTGGACCGCGGAGCTACAGGACACGGGAGTCGGCGAGACCTCGCAGGCGACCCAAGCGGCCGTCGCCGCAGCGTTCGCCGACGGCGCGCACCGGATCGAGGCGCTGATCGATCCCGACGATCAGACCGCCCATCGGATCGCGATCCTGACCGGGCTGATGCGTGAAGGGGTGGCGCGTGGGATCGCTGACGGCACCGACCGAACGATGTACGCCCGCCTGGCCACGGACCCGCCCGTGAGCGGCCCGGGCGGCTTCCGCATGCTGTTGAACTCGTTCCTGCCGCGCAAGCGTGCGATCGGGCAGATGCTGATCCGTGATCACGACGGTCGCGTGCTGCTCTGCGAGCTGACCTACAAGAAGGACTACGACCTGCCGGGCGGGGTCGTCGAAGTCGGCGAGTCACCGCGCGAAGCAACAGCCCGCGAGATCACCGAGGAGCTCGGACTCGAGATCACGGCCGGCGATCTCGTGCTGACCGACTGGCTACCGCCGTGGGCCGGCTGGGACGACGCGGTCTGTCTGGTCTTCGATGGCGGCTCGCACGACGCGGCTATCGCCAATCAGATCGTGAAGCAGGCACGCGAGATCAAGGACGCCCGGTTCGTCACGATCGAGGAAGCCGAGAGCCTCTGCGCAGATTTCACGTTCCGGAGGATCGAAGCCGCGCTCGCCCGGCTCTCGGGAGGCGGTTCTGCCTACACCGAGAGCGGGCGAGTCACGGATTAGCTCAGGGTTGGACGCTGAGGGCGAACTGGAGGTTGCCCTCGTTGTCCGTCCCGGCGTCGAGCACCTGGTTGTCCAGCTGGATCGCCGCCTCCTGGTCGAGATAGACGGTCGCACCGTCCTGCTCGACGACTTGGTCGGCGGCCTCCGGGCCCTCGGCCGTCGTCACCGCGAATCCCTTCGACGCGTCGTGACGGCCAGCAATACGCAGTCCTGTCGTGTTGGGCCGCTCCGTCAGTGACCTCACGACATCTGTCGCGTTCTTCGGGAGCGTGAGCATGTTTTGCCTTCCGTTGGGGACATCTCCACCAGAACACTTCTGATGCCGGGACTCAAGCCGTCGGCGTGTCGCCGGTCAGGTCTTGAGATAGGCCGCCGACTACCTTGATTCCATGACGATCCTCGCCTTGGATGCCGGCACGACCGGGGTCACCGCCCTCATCGTCACCGCGGAGGGAG
>JBQCDC010000087.1:0-4013 GCA_051961575.1 Marmoricola sp. | reverse complement strand
CGCGGTTGATGATCCACTCACTATCGGAGAGCTCGGCATGTGTGGGGGTGGCGCCCGCGTCGGAGCCTGCGCGGGGCTCGGTCTGGCCGAAGCCGGCCTGGCGACGACCAGCCACCAGATCGGGGAGCCAGGTCTTCTTCTGCTCATCCGTGCCGTAGGTCAGGATCGGGTTGATGCCCAGGCCCACCGCGGCCTCCAGGGTGATCCCGATCGACTGGTCGACTCGACCGAGCTCCTCGATCGCCACGCACAGCGAGGTGAAGTCGCCGTCGGCGCCGCCGTACTCCTCCGGGGCGGTCAGTCCCATGAGACCCAGGTCGCCCATCTGCTGAACGACGTCGACCGGGAAGTGGTGCGCACGGTCCCACTCAGCGACGTGGGGCGCGATGACGTTGGCGGCGAAGTCGCGGACGACGGCTCGGAACTGCTCGTGCTCGGGGCTCAGCGAGTAGGTCATGGCATCACTCTAGGCGAGGAAGTTAACGTTTGTTAACCGGATACGGTGAGGGCCATGTACAAGATCATGCTGGCGCTGCACCTGCTCACTGCGATCTTCGCGATCGGTCCTCTCGTGGGTTCCGCCACCACCGCGGTGCGCGGGCTTCGTGAGGGCAGCGCGGCTGCCACCTCCATGAGCGCGCGCCTGCTGACCATCTACTCCTACGCCTCCGTTCTGGTCGTGATCTTCGGCATGGGCCTGATGTCGTCGGACGACCCCGACCACCCGGGCCACAAGGTCGCCGACATCGGCGACGTCTGGATCATCATCGCGCTGGTGCTGTGGCTGTTCGCGACCGTCGAAGGCCTCGCGCTGCTGGTGCCGGCGCTCAAGCAGGCGTCGGTCGCGATCGAGGGCGGCCAGCCGGTCGACAAGCTGAAGGGCAAGGTGGCCGCGCTCGGCGGCTCGATCGCCCTGAACTACGCCGTGATCGTCTTCCTGATGGTCTACCAGCCGGGAAGCTGAACGGGGCGTTAAGTTGAGACCCACCTCAGGTTGAGAGCCCGGTCGCCTCTAGACTGCGCAACGGACCTGACCGACTCTCAAGGAGCGACTGTGCCGGAGATCAAGCCCCTGCAGAAGGTACTGATCGCCAATCGTGGCGAGATCGCAGTACGTGTGATTCGTGCCTGCAAGGATGCCGGTATCGGCTCTGTCGCCGTCTACGCGGAACCCGACCGCGACGCGCTGTTCGTGCGTCTCGCCGACGAGGCGTACTCGCTCAACGGCGCGACCCCAGCGGACTCGTACCTGGTGATCGACAAGATCATCGCCGTGGCCAAGGAGTCCGGCGCGGACTCGGTGCACCCCGGTTACGGCTTCCTCGCCGAGAACGCCCACTTCGCCCAGGCCGTCATCGACGCCGGGCTGATCTGGATCGGACCCTCCCCCGAGGCGATCGACGGCCTCGGCGACAAGGCGAAGGCCAAGCAGATCGCCCTTGCGGCCGGCGCCCCCCTCGCGCCCGGTCTCAAGGACCCGGTGAAGGACGCCGACGAGATCATCGCCTTCGCCAAGGAGTACGGCCTGCCCGTCGCGATCAAGGCGGTCTTCGGCGGTGGTGGTCGCGGTCTCAAGGTTGCGCGCACCATCGAGGAGATCCCCGAGCTGTTCGAGTCCGCGACCCGCGAGGCGGTCGCCGCCTTCGGTCGCGGCGAGTGTCTGGTCGAGAAGTTCCTCGACAAGCCGCGTCACGTCGAGACCCAGTGTCTGGCCGACCAGCACGGCAACGTCGTGGTCGTCTCGACCCGCGACTGTTCGCTGCAGCGTCGCCACCAGAAGCTCGTCGAGGAGGCCCCGGCGCCGTTCCTCACCAAGGAGCAGAACGACCGTCTCTACGAGTCCTCCAAGGCGATCCTGAAGGAGGCCGGCTACGTCGGCGCCGGAACCTGTGAGTTCCTGGTCGCCAACGACGGCACCATCTCGTTCCTCGAGGTCAACACCCGCCTCCAGGTGGAGCACTGCGTCTCCGAGGAGGTCACCGGCATCGACCTGGTCCGCGAGATGTTCCGCATCGCGGCGGGCGAAGAGCTCGGTTACGGCGACCCGGAGATCAAGGGCCACTCGATCGAGTTCCGCATCAACGCCGAGGACGGCGGCAACAACTTCATGCCGGCACCCGGCACGTTGACCAAGTGGAACCCGCCGCAGGGTCCCGGCATCCGCGTTGACGGCGGTTACGAGAACGGCGAGACCATCCCCGGCTCGTTCGACTCCCTCATCGCCAAGTTGATCGTCACCGGCGCCAACCGCACGCAGGCCATCGAGCGCTCCCGCCGCGCCATCGCCGAGTTCGAGGTCGACGGCATGCCGACCGCCCTCACCTTCGACGAGGTGATCGTCAACGACCCCGCCTGGGTGGGCGCCTCGAACCCGTCGGGCGAAGGATCGTTCGACGTCTACACGACCTGGATCGAGACCGACTTCAACAACACCATCACGCCCTACCGGGGCGAGGCTGGCGAGGCAGAAGAGGATGCCGAGCGCCAGAAGGTCGTCGTCGAGGTGGGCGGCAAGCGCATCGAGGTCGTCCTGCCCGGCGGGCTGGGCAGCATCGGCTCCGCCGCCGGCGCGGCCAAGAAGCCCAAGCGCGCGGCCGGGAAGAAGGCCGGCGCGGCCGTCTCCGGCGATGCGGTCACCAGCCCCATGCAGGGCACCATCGTCAAGGTCGCCGTCACCGACGGCGCCGAGGTCGCCGAGGGTGACGTCATCGTGGTCCTCGAGGCCATGAAGATGGAGCAGCCCCTGAAGGCCCACAAGGCCGGCACCATCACCGGCCTGACCGCCGAGGTGGGCGCCACCGTCGGCAACGGCGAAGTGCTCTGCGAGATCAAGTAGCCGGAGGTTGAGGAGCCGCGTCGGCGGCATCACGAAACCGGAGCGAACACAACAACGCCCGCGGGGATTCCCCGCGGGCGTTGTGCTTCTCCCTCTACGGCGTGCCGTTCACCCACAGAACGCCGCCACCAGTCCGCGCGATGAAGCCGAAGTCACGCCCGGAGGATCCCTTGCGGAACGTCTGGAGCCAGCCCGCGCGACCGCGGTAGGTGGCCGTCTTCAGGTCCGCGGTCGGCCAGCCACGCACGCTCGGACTCCAACTCCCGAAGATGGCTCCGTTGGAGGCGAAGACGCCGTAGGTCGACCCGATCAGGGCGCGGCTGCT
This sequence comes from Marmoricola sp., assembly GCA_051961575.1. Classification (GTDB taxonomy): domain Bacteria; phylum Actinomycetota; class Actinomycetes; order Propionibacteriales; family Nocardioidaceae; genus Marmoricola. Next base: position 852 of record JBQCDC010000087.1, on the reverse strand, counting down.
CTGGAATTTCTGGATGTAGCCCTTCACGTTGAACGCGGTCGTGCTGGTCATCGAGGCGATGGGCCAACCCAGGACTCGCGTCCCGCCGAGAGCGTCATACCGGCTCAGGATGCCGCCGTTCACCCAGATCGCGGCAGGGTGCAGCGGGCTGACGAAGGAGCGCGCGTTGGTCACGGTGCCCTCGGCGAACCGCTGCTGGTAGCCCGAGGTTCCGTGACCGGTCACCGCGGTGAGGTTCGTGGTCGGCCAGCCGTGCTTCGCCGGCGTCCACGACGTGAGCGTGGCGCCGCTCGAGGAGAACGTGCCGTACTTGGAGTTGATCAGCGCCCGGCCGTTCGGGAACCGCTGGATGTAGCCGGTCACGCCGAAGGCGGTGACCTTGGAAACCCGGCCCGTCGGGTACCCCATGCTCGAGGTCCAGGCCGACGCGACGTGCGGGTCCACGGCATAGGTCGTGGCGATCGCGCTGAGCTGCGACGTGCCGCCGTTGAACTTGTTCCAGTCGATGTTGCCGTCCTTGCCGTACTGCCAGAACGTCCACGTGCCCGTGCCTGCCGGCAGGCTGCCGGGGCCGCTCGTGGTGCTGCCGGTGTTCGGGTCGGCGATCCAGAACGGGTTGGTGTTGGCAAAAGCTGAGCTGTCGCCCGTGCAGGTCTTCCACCAGCCGACGGTGCTGTAGATGATCGGGTAAACGCCCGTCTTCGCCACGTACTCGTTGTTGAAGGCGCGGATCCAGGCCACCATGTTCGCCTGGCTCACGCCGTAGCAGATGTTCGAGGTGTAGGGGTCGTACTCGATGTCGAGCACGCCCGGCAGCGTCTTGCCATCAGGGCTCCAGCCACCGCCGTGCGC
>JBQCDC010000086.1:0-33148 GCA_051961575.1 Marmoricola sp. | reverse complement strand
GCCTGTTGGCGTGCCGGCGGTTCGCCCGCTCGGGGAGAGAGGGACGCGCCGCAGGCGGTGGGGCCCTCGGTCTCGGACAGCGGCAGGGCCGCCACCTCGGGCATACGCCACCGGGCGGTCGTCATGCCTGCGTCACGAGCCCGCTGGATCGCCTCGCACCTCGCCGAGCCGTCACTTCTCACGCGCCAGCCGTCAGTTCTGCGCCGAAGCGCCGCACTGCGTCGGCTTGAGCGCCCCACCCCGAAACGCAAACTCGCCCGGACCCCATCGAAGGAGCCCGGGCGAGTTTCGCGTTGTCAGTGGGCGTTCGCAGCCTCGCGGTCGAACGAGTCCTTGATCTCCGACTCGGCTGCTGCACGGTCCACCCAGTCGGCGCCCTCGACGGACTTACCGGGCTCGAGGTCCTTGTAGACCTCGAAGAAGTGCTGGATCTCGAGGCGGTCGAACTCGGAGACGTCGGTGATGTCCTGCAGGTGGTTCCAGCGCGGGTCGCCCGCGACCACGCAGAGGACCTTGTCGTCGCCGCCGGCCTCATCGGTCATGCGGAACATGCCGATCGCGCGGCACTTGATCAGGCAGCCGGGGAAGGTGGGCTCCTGGAGGAGGACGAGAGCGTCGAGCGGGTCGCCGTCCTGGCCGAGCGTGCCCTCGATGTAGCCGTAGTCGGCGGGGTACATGGTCGAGGTGAAGAGGTGACGGTCGAGACGGAGGCGACCGGTCTCGTGGTCGACTTCGTACTTGTTCCGGCTTCCCTTGGGGATTTCCACGAGGACGTCGAACTCCACGGTTGCGACCTTTCTGGTTGATGTCACGTGTGATCAGCGGGGCAGGTCGATCCGGCACCCGTTGCGGTGGGATCATGCCTGCCGTGTCGGAGTCTAAGCCTGAATCGGGGCACCGCCGGCGGCTGCGTCCCGTCCGGACAGCCTCCGGGGAGGTGCGTGCGGACAGCGAACCGGTCGGCCGACGCCACTGGTGGTGGATCGGGACCGCCTTGTTGCTGGCACTCATCCTGATCGCGGCGGGCGCGGGGCAGTGGTGGTACGGCTGGGTGGACTCGCTGCCGCACTCGACCGTCACTCGGGCTGCGATCACGGTCCCGGCTCAACCGGCTGCCGCAGCGGTGGCTCTCGCATCCTCGCCGGCCGCCATCAACGAAGCCGCCGTGGCTGCGGCACTGCGGCCCTACCTCGGCGCCAAGGGCGCGTTGGGTCCGCATGTCGATGTGCTGGTCACCGGTTTGTCCGGGTCGCCCGCCTTCCGTAGCGGAACCGGACCGATCACGCCCGCCTCCACCCTGAAGCTCCTGACCGCCACGGCTGCGTTGGAGACGCTGGGTCCGCAGGCTCGCTTCAGCACTGTTGTCCGGCGCACAGGGTCGTCCACGATCACCCTGGTCGGTGGCGGTGATCCGTACTTGGCCACCAAGGCGTCGTCGAAAGCGGGCTATCCGAAGCGCGCGACCCTGGCCGATCTCGCTGCGCGAACCGCAAAGTCCCTGAAGGCGCAGCACATCACGCGGGTTCGGCTCGACTACGACTCGTCGCTCTTCGCCGGCCCGGCGTTGTCGCCCTCCTGGGAGCCGGGCTATTTCCCGAGCGGCGTGATCGCTCCGATCAGCGCTCTCTGGACCAATGAGGGTCACCTGCCCAACGGGGGCGTGTCGGCGGATCCGCCGGCCTCCGCCGCGCAGACCTTCGCCGGGCTGCTGCGCGCCAAGGGGATCGCGGTGATGGGGAGGTCCGCGTCGGTGACGGCGGCGCCCACGGCCCCCGAGGTCGCCCGCGTCACGAGCGCCCCTCTGGTCGACGAGCTCGCCGAGACCCTGACCGAGAGTGACAACTTCGCGGCCGAGGTGATCGCACGGCACGTTGCTCGGGCGACGGGTCATCCGGCCTCGTTCGACGGAGCTGTGACCGGGATTGAGACGACGCTGAAGCGGCTCGGCATTCCTGTCACCGGTCTGGTCATGCACGACGGCAGCGGGCTCTCCCGCCATGACCGCCTCGAGCCGGCCACGCTGGCGGCCGCCCTGCGCCTTGCCGTGACGACACCTCGACTTGCGGGGTTGCTCACCGACCTCCCAGTCGCGGGCTTCGACGGATCCTTGACCTCCCGCTTCGAGAAGACGTCCTCGAAGGCGCTCGGACTGGTCCGAGCGAAGACCGGAACGCTGACCGGTGTGCACTCGATGGCAGGTTTCGCCGTCGACGCCACCGGAAACCCGCTGATCTTCGTGGCCCTGGCCGACGAGGTGCAGCCGATCAAGACGCTCGACGCGCGCGATGTCCTCGACCGCATCGGGGCAGCGCTGGCGACCTGTCGGTGCACCATGAGCCCGTAGGGTTTCCTCATGTCCCGCGCTCACGACCCCGCCCGGATGATCGACTGGGCCTTCGCGGTCAAGGTCGGCAGCACGATGGCCGGCGATGGTCCTGTCGTGTCCGCCGCCGAGGCCGCCGACTGCGTGGCGCAGCTCCGCGAGGACGCCCAGCGCTCCTCGCCCCTGGTGCGCGAGTTCACCGGCCTCCACGCCGCCGAGCGGACGGCGCCGGTCCTCGTCGTCGACCGCGCCGGGTGGATCCAGGCGAACGCCGATGCCTTCGCGCAGATCATGCAGCCCGTCGTCACCAAGCTCTTCGACCGCAAGGGATCGCCGGGCAAGCTCACCCAAGCGGTGGGATCACGGGTCGCCGGTGCCGAGGTCGGTGCCCTGCTGGGCTTCATGGGCAACAAGGTGCTTGGCCAGTTCGATCCCTTCCACGAGGCTCCGGGCGAGCATGGCCGCCTCCTTCTGGTGGCGCCGAACATCGTCCACGTCGAGCGCGAGCTCGGGGTCGATTCCGACGACTTCCGGCTGTGGGTCTGCCTGCACGAGGAAACGCACCGGGTTCAGTTCACCGCCGTCGAGTGGATGCGTGACTACCTGTCGGGTGAGCTCGCGGCCTTCATCGATGCGGTTCCCTCCGACCCCACCCAGATGGTCACCGATCTGTTCGGTCGCATCGCAGACATCATCACCGGCAAGTCGCAGGGGAGTCTGCTTGACCTCGTCGGATCTCCCGAGCAGAAGGCTGTGCTGGACCGGATGACCGGTGTGATGAGCCTGCTGGAGGGTCACGCGGATGTCGTCATGGACGGGGTCGGGCCCGAGGTGATTCCGACCGTGGCCGAGATCCGCACGCGCTTCACCAAGCGTCGCAAGGGGGTCGGCGGTCTCGATCGGGTGCTGCGTCGGCTTCTCGGGCTCGACCAGAAGATGGCGCAGTACCGCGACGGCGCGGTCTTCGTGCGCCAGACCGTCGAGGCGGTCGGCATGGAGGGCTTCAACGCCGTGTGGACCGGACCCGACCAACTGCCCTCCAAGGCGGAGGTTCTCGATCCACCGCAATGGCTCAAGCGAGTCCACGGCTAGATCGTGGCCGGTCCGGACCCCGCCGTCGCCGAGACCCGTCGCGCGGTACGCGCGGCACTGGGCACTGATCGCGTGATCGTCGCGGTCTCGGGTGGCGCCGATTCCTTGGCGCTCCTCGCCGCGACGACGTTCGAGGCGGCCAGCCCACGCAACCCCGCCCGGCCTTACGTGATCGGGGTGACGGTCGACCACGGCCTGCAGGACGAGTCGGCCGCGACCGCCGAACGCGTGGTCGCACAGATGGCGAGCCTCGGGGCGGACGAGACCGCCACCATCCGCGTCAGAGTCGACGTGGCTGCCGGCGGCCTCGAAGCCGGCGCGCGACAAGCCCGCTACGCGGCCCTGGCAGAGTTCGCGGCTCGGATGGGCGCCTCCGTAGTGTTGCTCGGCCACACCCGCGACGATCAGGCCGAGACGGTGCTGATGGGGCTGACCCGAGGTTCGGGCGGCCGGTCCCTGGCGGGCATGCGCAGTGCCTTCGAGCAGGGCGGGGTCCTGTTCGTGCGGCCCTTCCTCGACATCACCCGCGCCCAGACGGAAGCCGCCTGCCGTGCGCTCGGCCTCGACTGGTGGGAGGACCCACACAACCGCGACCAGCGCTTCCTTCGCGCACGATTGCGGCACGTCGTGTTCCCGCTGCTCGAGGCTGAGCTGGGGCCAGGATTCGCCGATGCCCTGGCGCGGACCGCGCCGGCGCTCCGCGTGGACATGGACGCCCTCGACGACCTCGCGGATGAGTGGCTGCACTCACATCAGGACCTCGATGCGCAGGCGCTGGCCGAGCTGCCCGCTGCCATTCGCACCCGAATCCTCCGCGCCGCCGCGGTGGCCGCCGGCGCGATCGACTCCGAGCTCAGCCGCGAGCACGTGCTGGCCATCGATTCGCTCGTGACGGACTGGCGCGGCCAGATCCAGATCGATCTGCCGGGTGCGGTCCGAGCGGTTCGCGCCGACGGGAGGATCGAGTTTCTGAGGGCCTCGCAGCCCTGAGCCCGGCGGCTAATACGCTTCACACATGCGCGACGCTGATTTCTCCGACGATCTGGTCAAGGTGCTCTTCACCGAGGAGCAGATCAGTCAGCGCATCGAGGAGATGGCCGCCGAGATCGCGCGCGACTACGAGGGCAAGGACCTGCTGCTGGTCGGCGTGCTCAAGGGCGCCGTCATGGTGATGGCCGATCTCTCCCGCGCACTCAACCGCCACGTCACCATGGACTGGATGGCCGTCAGCTCCTACGGTTCCGGCACGAAGTCCAGCGGCGTGGTCCGCATCCTCAAGGACCTCGACACCGATATCCACGACCGGCACGTCCTGATCGTCGACGAGATCATCGACACCGGCCTCACGCTCAGCTGGCTGGCCAGCAACCTCTCCAGCCGCAACCCGGCCAGCGTCGAGGTGGCCACGCTGCTGCGCAAGCCCGAGGCGCTGTCGATGCCCGTGAACGTCAAGTACGTGGGCTGGGACATCCCCAACGAGTTCGTGGTCGGCTACGGGCTCGACTACAACGAGCGCTATCGCAACATGCGTTCCGTCGCCACGCTCGCTCCACACGTCTATTCTTGACAGCCGGAAGCATTCACGCCGGTTTTGGATACCGGGGGAGAATGACTTCAGTCCTGCCCAACTGTGGGCCGGAGATCTAGTCGGACAACTGGCGAGGAGGCCGGGGCTCCCGCCCCGATGAACACCACGTGAAGCGTATTACTCGCGGTCCTTGGTTGTGGATCGTCCTCGGCGTCGTCGTCGTCATCATCGCGCTGCAGTACCTGCTGCCGCAGAACGGCTACACGTCCGTCGACACCTCCAAGCTCGTCAACGACCTCCAGTCGGGCAAGGTCGCCAGCCTGACCTTCGTCACCGGCAACGACCAACAGCTCCAGGCGAAGCTGAAGAACGGGCAGAAGGAGTCGGCCTACTGGGTCGACGGCACCCAGAACCAGATCGCCAACACGGCCAACACGCTGATCGCCGAGAAGAAGCTCAACTCGTACACGACCAAGGTCTCCAAGCCGAGCCTGCTCGGGTCGATCCTCGGCACGCTGCTGCCGTTCGTCTTCATCTTCGTTCTCTTCTTCTTCCTCATGAACCAGGTCCAGGGCGGCGGCGGACGCGTCATGCAGTTCGCCAAGTCCAAGGCCAAGCTGATCTCCAAGGACATGCCCAAGACCACGTTCGCCGACGTGGCCGGGTGCGACGAGGCCATCGAGGAGCTCGAGGAGATCAAGGAGTTCCTCCAGGAGCCCGCCAAGTTCCAGGCCGTGGGCGCCAAGATCCCCAAGGGCGTGCTGCTCTACGGCCAGCCCGGTACCGGTAAGACGCTCCTCGCGCGCGCCGTCGCCGGTGAAGCGGGCGTCCCCTTCTACTCGATCTCCGGCTCGGACTTCGTCGAGATGTTCGTCGGCGTCGGTGCCTCGCGCGTGCGCGACCTGTTCGAGCAGGCCAAGGAGAACGCGCCGGCCATCGTCTTCATCGACGAGATCGACGCTGTCGGTCGCCACCGCGGCGCCGGCATGGGCGGCGGTCACGACGAGCGCGAGCAGACCCTGAACCAGCTGCTCGTCGAGATGGACGGCTTCGACGTCCGCGGCGGCGTCATCCTGATCGCGGCCACCAACCGACCCGACGTGCTCGACCCGGCCCTGCTCCGCCCGGGTCGCTTCGACCGCCAGATCTCCGTGGACGCTCCCGACCTCAAGGGCCGTGAGCAGATCCTCAAGGTGCACGCCCGCGGCAAGCCGATCGCGACCGACGTCGACCTCGCCGCGGTTGCTCGCCGGACCCCCGGCTTCACGGGTGCCGACCTGGCCAACGTGCTCAACGAGGCTGCGCTGCTCACGGCTCGCACCAACGAGAAGCTGATCACCAACGACTCGCTCGACGAGGCCATCGACCGCGTGATCGCCGGCCCGCAGAAGCGCACGCGCCTGATGAGCGAGAAGGAGAAGCTCATCACCGCCTACCACGAGGGCGGTCACGCGCTTGTGGCCGCGGCGCTCCCGGGCACGGACCCGGTGCACAAGATCACGATCCTGCCCCGCGGTCGCGCCCTCGGCTACACGATGGTGCTCCCCGACGAGGACAAGTACTCGCAGACCCGTTCGGAGATGCAGGACAAGCTCGCCTACATGCTCGGTGGCCGCGCTGCCGAGGAGCTGATCTTCCACGACCCGACCACCGGCGCGGGCAACGACATCGAGAAGGCCACGTCGTTGGCTCGCGCGATGGTCACCCAGTACGGCATGACCGAGCGTCTCGGCGCGATCCAGCTCGGCGAGAACAACGCGGAGCCGTTCCTCGGTCGCGACTTCGGCCACACCCGGAATTACTCCGAAGAGGTCGCCGCGATCATCGACGAGGAGACCAAGAAGTTCCTCGCCACCGCTCACCAGGAGGCCTTCGACATCCTGGTGGAGAACCGGGACGTGCTCGACTCCCTGGTCCTCGCGCTGGTCGACAAGGAGACCCTGGACAAGGCCGAGGTCGCCGAGGTCTTCAAGGATCTGCGTCGACGCCCCACGCGCCCCGCGTGGACAGGCTCGCCCAAGCGCATCCCGTCGACCATCCCGCCGGTCGAGGTTCCGCAGTTCGTGCGCGACCGCGAGGCCGCCGAGATGGCCGCCCGTGACGCGGCTCGTGAAGCCCAGCAGGCCGCTGCGGCCGCACCCCAGGCGCCGACCGGTCCTTACGCTCCCGCCGGTCGGGCGATCGTGGCTCAGGTGCACGCGCCGCCGTCAGGTGCGCCGACGCCGCCGCCGGGCACCATCCTGCTGCCGCCGAGTCCGCCCGCCGGGCAGCCGCACGACAACGGATCGGCCCCGAACCACCGCACGCCACCGGCACCGCCCCGTGGGTCCGACGAGGGCTCCGCTGAAGGCGACGACGCCAAGGCATGACGGACCCCATCGCCCACGACGGGGCAGCGGTGGCCGAGTTCGATCGTGAGCGGGCGGAGGCCGCGATCCGCGAGCTCCTCTTCGCCATCGGCGAGGACCCGAATCGAGAAGGACTCCGAGAGACCCCGGCTCGCGTCGCTCGCGCCTATGCCGAGGTGACCGCCGGTCTGCGGCAGTCGCCCGAGGACGTCCTCACCACCACGTTCGACATCGGCCATGACGAGATGGTCCTGGTCCGCGACATCGAGCTGTGGTCGATGTGTGAGCACCATCTGGTGCCGTTCACCGGCGTGGCTCACGTGGGTTACATCCCGGCTGAGACCGGCAAGATCACCGGGCTGTCCAAGCTCGCGCGACTCGTCGACGTCTACGCCAAGCGGCCGCAGGTGCAGGAACGGCTGACCACGCAGATCGCCGATGCCCTGGTGGAGATCCTCGAGGCTCGCGGCGTCATCGTCGTGATCGAGGCCGAGCACCTCTGCATGACCATGCGCGGTGTGCGCAAGGCCGGTGCACGCACGATCACCTCCGCCGTGCGTGGCATCATGCACAACCCAGCCACCCGTGCTGAGGCGATGTCCCTCATCAACGCTCGCTGACGCAGGTGGTAGCGAGCGATGACTCTCCAACGCCGACACCTCTCGGTTCCCGGGCTGGTCGATCGCGGTCGCCCCGTGCTCATGGGCGTCGTGAACGTGACCCCCGACTCCTTCTCCGACGGCGGCCGCTTCCTCGCCGCTGACGCGGCGGTCGAGCACGGGCTGGCCATGCTCGCCGAGGGCGCCGACATTCTCGACATCGGCGGTGAGTCCACGCGGCCCGGTGCGACGCGCCCGCTCGTCGCCGACGAGCTCTCCCGGGTTCTGCCTGTCGTCACCCAGCTCGCAGCCGCCGGTGCGGTCGTGTCGGTGGACACCATGCGCGCCGAGGTCGCCCGGGCAGCGCTCGATGCCGGGGCACGCATCGTCAACGATGTCTCCGGGGGGCTCGCCGACCCGGACATCCTCGCGGTGACGGCAGCCGCCGACGCGGGCTACATAGCGATGCACTGGCGCGGACACAGCACGGTCATGGCTGATCGGGCGCACTATGCGGACGTGGTCACCGAGGTTCGCGACGAGCTGCGCGCTCGGGTCGACGCCGCCCTGGCCGCGGGCATCGCCGAGGAGCGGATCGCGATCGACCCCGGGCTCGGATTCGCCAAGTCCGCCGAGCACAACTGGCTGCTGCTGGCGGACCTGGACGCCCTCGACTTCGGCTTCCCCATGCTGGTCGGAGCCTCGCGCAAGTCCTTCCTCGGGGCGCTACTGGCAGCCGAGGACGGGACGCCGCGGCATGTCTCGCAACGTGAGAACGGAGGGGTGGCCGTCACCACGATCGCTGCCCTGGCTGGGGTCTGGGGCATTCGAGTGCATGACGTCGCCGCGAACCTGGACGCCCTCCGCGTGGTTGAGCACTTCCATGCTGCGGGTAGGGTCGAGGACGGACATGGCTGACGTGACGGTGGGTGAGACGGGGCTTCAGGCTTTGGATCACCTCGTGATTCAGGGCCTCGAGATCTATGCGCACCACGGCGTCTTCGAATTCGAGCGCCGTGATGGGCAGATCTTCGTCATCGATCTCGACCTGGAGATCGATACGAGGCCCGCGGCGGCATCGGATGACTTGTCCGACACCCTCGACTACGGCAGGCTCGTAGCCGGGGTGGAAACCGCAGTTAAGCAGGACCCGGTCGATCTCATCGAGACGCTGGCGCAGCGCATCGCTGATGTCTGTCTGGCGTACGAGATGGTCGAGCGGGTGGAAGTGACCGTGCACAAGCCGCACGCGCCGATCGACGCAACGTTCGCGGACGTGGCCCTGAGGATCAAACGGAGCAGATCGTGACCGAGTCCCCGAACCCCAACATCATCGACGCCGACACCATCACCGGTGAGATGCGGCCGATCCGGCGAGCGGTGCTCTCGATCGGCTCGAACCTGGGCGATCGCATGTTCAACCTCCAGGGTGCCGTCGACGCGATCTCGGACACCCCGGACGTGTGGCTGACCTCGGTGTCGCCGGTTTACGAAACGGCGCCCGTCGAGTCTCCCGAGGACGCGGACGACTACCTCAACGCCGTCGTGCTGATCGACACCACGCTCTCCGTGATGACGCTGCTGGACCGGGCGCTGGCCATCGAGGCGGCCTACGGTCGCGAGCGGGGCGTCTTCCACGCACCGCGCACCCTCGACATCGACCTCATCGTCGTCGGCGACCGTCTCTCCAACACGGACACCCTGACGTTGCCGCATCCCGCGGCGCACGAGCGGGCCTTCGTGCTCGCGCCGTGGCACGACCTCGAACCCGACGCCCACATTCCCGGAGTCGGTCCCATCGCGGACCTTCTGGAGAAGGTGGGCCGCGACGGTACGACGCGACGCGACGACCTTGAGCTCACCATCGGCTGATCCCAACCGCCGGGGGACCGTTCGCCGCACGGGCGCGTCGGCTCTAGCGGCCTTCGCCCTGGTCGCGCTCGTCGCCGGCTGGGCGATCCACTACATCGCTCGGATGAACTCCGGGCTCGACCCCTCGCTGAACTGGTCAGCGGCGGGCGTGGTCGCGTTCCTGGCTGCCTTCGTGGGCGTCGCCGCCTTCCGAACGCGACAGGCCAGGCACGCCAAGGTGCGGCTGCAGTCTCATCGCGCGGTCAATCTTCTGGTGCTCGGCAAATCCTGCGCGCGGGCCGGCGCGGCCGTGCTCGGCGGGTATGCCGGATTCGCGGTCGGCTACCTGCGGGCGTCGATGTCCGTGCCTGCCGGACAACTCGTTCTGGTCGGCCTGACCTGCCTCAGCGGCGTTGCCCTGATGATCGCCGGACTCGCCATGGAGCGGGCCTGCGAGATCCCGCCCGACGAGTTCGACGAGGCCTAGACCGACCCGTCAGTTCGCGATCAACGCGGCGCGACCCAGCCCGTGAACGCGCTCCAACTGCCCCATCCCGTTGCGTTGTGCGCGCGAACCCGGATCCGATAGGTGTATCCGGACGAGCCCTTGATGGCGAGGCTCGTGTGCGACGTCGAGTAGTAGTGGGTCGCGGTGATCCGGCCGGCGCGGTTGCGCGTGTCGACGCGAACTGAATAGGTGAAGGTGGCGGGCTGCCCGGTCGAGGGCTTCAGCCAGGTTCCGGTGGTGGTCAGGGCGCCTCCGCTGGCGCCACGGGCCAGGCGCACCGACCTCGGAGCTGACGGCACCGCCGGGCAGTAGGAGATCGGGGTGCCGGTGTAGGAGGTCGGCACCGGCGGAGCGCCGGTGGTGCCCGTTGCCCCATCCTGAAGAGCGACGTAGGAGGGCGTTCCGAGGCCCGCCGCGTTGGTCGGGGTGATCGTGAGCGTCGGGTGGGTGCCCGGCGTGACGGTCGCCCATGCGGAAGGTCCAGGCACGGTTCCACTGGCGCCTTCCAGAGACAGCGCGTAGCCACCGATCGCGAGCCCGCCCGCAGCCGACGGTGCGGTCCACGTCAACTGGTACTCGTCGAGGGTCTGGTTGTTGTCGGTGGTCGTGCCCTGATAGGTGACGGTGATGCCCGAAGCCGCCCCGGGAACCCCGATGCTCGACGCCTGGCCCGCTCCCGCCTTGTTGACCGCGCGCACCGCATAGGTGTGGCCGCCGGTGATGCCGCGGAAGTAGGCCGATCCCGCGGTCCCCATGGAAGTCCACGTGCCGCTGTTGTCGACGGAGACCTCATAGCGGGTGAGCGCGGCGTTGCCGGAGTCCGTCGGCGGCTTCCAGGTCAGCGCCTCGCCGCCACAACTGGTGTTGAGCTGCAGCGCGGTCGGTGCGCTCGGGGCTGTGACGGGGGGTGTGCATCCGCTGGCACCACTGAGCGAGTAGGCGCCGATGCTTCCGTAGCTGGAGAAGCCGCTGGCCGCATCTGCTGCGCCGTTGGCACCGTCGGCGTAGGAGCCGCCTCCGGAGACCTCGAGGTAGTACCCCTGAGCGGACGCGGCTGGAGTGCCGACCGTGTGGCTCATTCCGCTGGCCAAGGGCTCGACGTCCGTACTCGACGGATCGAGGCTGAGCGCCGCATGCGGCGCCGCTTGCGACACGACCGCGCCGTTGCTGTCCAGCAGCGTGAGCTGCACATTCAGATCCGGCCCCAGCGTGGCGGGCCTACCGGTCACGCTCACCGAGCCTGTGCAGGTGCCGAGCGAGTAGTACTCGTGATCAGCGCTGCTCGTGATGACCCCCGTGGCTCCAGTGGCGGGCAATGCCACGGCGGACGACAGGGTCGTGCCGGCGGCCGCTGTCTTCAACGCCGCGGACTGGGCGATCGTCGCGAGCTCGTTCTGAGGATTGTTCGCGTTCGGGTACTCGCCGTGGGCCCATTGCGACACAGCGGCCGCGTAAGGGTCGCCCATGAGGGGGCCCCACAACCAGTACTGGGGAGACCCTGCGCCGGAGTAGCCATCGAAGTAGCTGCAGCCGACTGGCTGTCCCGTGCAGCGGGTGTCTGTGGTGGTTCCTTGGTGCGTCAGGCCGAAGGTGTGGCCGACCTCGTGGGCGGCGTCGTCGGCCATCCACTTGGGGAAGGCCGCACCCTGAAAGCCGCCGAGCCCGTCGGTGAATACCCAGGCAGGCTGGAAGTACTCGTCGGTGGCGCTACGGCCGACCTCGGCGATGGTGCCGATGGTCGCCACCCCCGCGCAGTGCTGACTGCAGATCGCGTTCCACGCGGCCGCTGTTGAGGCGTAGGCGGAACTGCTGTCGAGCACCGTGTTCGCGAAGAGAACCCGAATGCCGTACGTCTGGTCCGAGATGGACGACCGAACGAGTGCGGCTTCGCTCGGCGCCTGCGTGGTCACGTCGACGTCGAAGGCGGCGTAGTGCTCGGAGACCCTTCGCCACACCTCGTAGATGTCGGCGAGCTCGGTGGAGCTGAAGGCCGGGTTCGAGTCGATCGACCAGGGCGCATACCTGCCGGCCGCTACCGGAGTGCCGGCGTCGCCGCTCGTCCAGAACGTTCCCGATGCAACCGTCGCGCCGATAAAGTCGAGGTAGATCGTGTGCTGCGATCCAGGATTGCTGTGCAGTGAGAAGGTCTGCGTCTGGCTCAGCGAAGAGGCAGGCGTCGCGGTGGCGTTCCCAGCGCTGACCGCTGCTGCTCTGTCAGCGGCATTAGGCAGCTCCTCCTTGACGAAGAGCTGCCCCTTCGTGGTGAGCCACATCGTCGGATCCGACGTCAGCAGTTGACGCAGGTTCGCGGGTGTTCGCCCGTTGACGGCGGCCGCGTACGCCAGGTTGCCTCCGAGCGCCTGCACCGCGGCACGTCCGTGCATCGGCTGCTTGAGCACCTGCTTCGTCGGATGCGCAGGATGCACGTGCGGCGTCGCACGCGGCGTAGCCGAAGCAACACCGGGACTCGTTACCAGCAGTGCGCTGACCACGGCACTCCCGATAGCAGTACAAAGGACCTTCACTCCCACCGTCTTCACCGCCCCAATGTAGGGGGCGGCAGTCAGATTCGCGGGAGAATTGGCAGACTCGTCACCGCATGTTCACAAGGGCGAACGGGAGATCCGCCAGGCGCGCGACCGTCGCGGGGTGGGCGCTCGAGTCTCCGGCACAGACCGCGGCGATCGCCTGGCGCAGACCCGCATCGTCGACGAGGTCTCCGGTGGTGAGTAGCGCGTCGTCTGCCGCGAGCACGCGACCGGCCGAGTTCACCACCAGCGTCGAGGCGTCCTCGCCGCTGATCGGTGCCAGCAGCGGTTCGATGATCTGAGCCAGGGTGTTGGCGTAGACATCTGCCCCGACCACCCCGACGAACTGCTCGCGCACCACGATCGGAATCGTGGCGGTCAGGGTGTACTCGTCGGTGCAGAGGTAGTCCACGTACGGTCCGGCCAGGTGTCGTTGGTGGGTGAGCGCGGGCACCGCATACCAAGGCAGTCGCGTGTAGTCGTTGAAGCTCTCGCTGTGCGGATCGACCTCGACGACCAACCGCTCGGGGCGACGGGTGCGCGGAGTGTTGTAGTCCGACCACCACTCGAGCCAGTATTGCGAGTCGCTCACCGCGCCCGGCGCCGCAACGTACCCCGCGCCGACGATCAGGTCGTCCTCGCGTTGCAGGGCGGCGATCGCAAGAGGGTCCAAGGCGGTCAGCAGTGCCGCGGTCGGCGCCGCATCGGCGAACAACGCGTGCGTCTGAGCCTTGAGCGGCATCAACGTTTCGAAGATGCCCGTGAGGATGTCGGCGATCTGATCGCGAACGCGCACCGTGGCATCCGGGAGCGTCGTCTGGGTCATGGCGTTGCTACCTCCACGGGCGGCGTGCTGTCGGCGTGCAGGAGCTCGCGCTGCAGGCGGAGCGTCGCCTTCACGGCGACCAGGATGTGCTCCTCCGCATGCTTGCGCGCGGCGTCGGCGTCGTGGTCGGCGATCGCTCGCGCGAGGTCCAGATGCTCCTGCACGATCTGCTGTTCCGACCTGTTGGTCACCAACCACAGCAGGGGAGCGACGTCGCGCTGCAACGCGATCTCCTCGCGCGTGAGTCGGACTGACTGAGCCGCAGCCGCCACCTCGATGTGGAAGAGCCCTTCGGCGCGCCGCCGCTCTCGAGGAGAGTGCGCCTTCGCGAGGCCGGCAGCCGCCTGTTGCAGGCGTTCGATGTCGTCGCTCGCTGCTCGATTCGCGGCGAGAGCGGCGGCAGTTCCGCCGATCGCCGCGTAGTGATCGCCGAGGTCTCGGACGACACCGGCCGGGGTCTGGCGCAGGCGCAGCTCGAGCACCTGTTGTGCCGGGTCATCGGGTGCAGTGACGAAGCTGCCGCCCATCCGGCCTCGCTTGGTCTCCACCAGCCCGTCGCGCCGTAGCAGGGTCAGCGCGTGCCGAACCGTGCTCGGTGACACCTTGAATCGATCGGCGAGCTCAGCCTCCGCGGGCAGCTGCTGACCATGCGGGAGCAGGCCGAGGGCGATCGCGTCCGACACCGAGCGCGCGACCTGCTCCGGTCGGCTGTCCTGCTCGAGGGGCGCGAAGATCGCGGCTCGCCCGACGCGCGAAACGCGCGTTGCGGTCACCTGCCCACCTCGCTCTCGGCCCCCCGGATTTCATGAGACGTAGGTCATAGTAGACCCTTGTGCTCTTACCTATGAAGTAATAGGTTAAGGCGAACTTGGCCGTCTAGAGAGGACCCCGCATGACGACCGCGTTGTTGTCCGACACACCGCAACCCAAGTCGCCCGCGAACTCTGATTCGCCGGCGATCGAGCTTCGCAACCTGGTCAAGACCTTCGGATCGACGCGCGCGGTCGACGGCGTCGACCTCACCATCGATCGCGGCGAGTTCTTCACGATGCTCGGCGCGTCCGGGTCGGGCAAGACCACGCTGCTCCGCCTTATCGCCGGGTTCGAAGGCGTCGACAGTGGCGTCGTTCTGCTTCACGGCCGTGACGTCACGAAGCTGCCGCCGTACCAGCGTCCGGTCAACACGGTGTTCCAGGACTACGCGCTCTTCCCGCACATGACGGTGCTTCGCAACGTCGAGTACGGCCTGCGGGTGAAGGGCGTCGGTGCGTCCGATCGCAAGAAGAATGTCGACGCCGCGTTGGAGATGGTCGGCCTCGGCGCCATGGGCAAACGGCGACCGGCGCAGCTGTCCGGAGGTCAGCGTCAGCGCGTGGCGCTCGCGCGGGCACTCGTCAACGAGCCCGCGGTCCTGCTTCTCGACGAGCCGCTCGGCGCCCTCGACCTCAAACTGCGCCAGGAGATGCAGCTCGAGCTGAAGCGGGTCCAGCGCGACGCCGGCATCACCTTCGTGTTCGTCACTCACGACCAGGAAGAGGCGCTCACGATGAGCGACCGGATCGCGGTCTTCCACGACGGTCGCATCGACCAGGTCGGGTCGCCGCAGGAGATCTACGAATCTCCGTCGACGGCTTACGTCGCCGACTTCATCGGCGTCTCGAACGTGATGAGCGCTGATGGCCAGACCTACGCGGTCCGCCCCGAGCGCATCGAGCTCGTCGCGAACGCGCAGACGCGCCCGGGCGCCGTGGTGGCGTCGGGCGCCGTGACCGACGTGATCTATCTGGGCATGGTGACCCGCTACCACGTCACCTTGGACGACGGCCAGGTCATCAACGTGGCTCGTCAGAACACGACCCGTAGCGCAGCCGGACAGGCCGCGCGCGTGGGCGATCGGGTGGAGATCGCTTGGTACCCCGAGCACTCGCAGCCCCTCGCCGACGAGGAGCCGCCGGCCGAGCCGGAGGGTGGCGCCCTCTCACGACTCATGAAAGCAACGCGAAAGAAGGAGCAGGGCTGATGAAGGTTTCACGCAGGATCCGCGCCGTCGGCGCGACGGCCGGTGCGGTGGTGCTCGCTGCCGGCCTTGCCGCTTGCGGTAGCTCGAGCGGTGGTGGCTCGGGAACGTCCGGTCTGACGGCGCCGACCGCGAACACCCCGGTCCCCACCAGCATCGGCAAGGGCGAGGGTCAGCTCAACCTCATCGCGTGGGAGGGCTACGCGCAGCCCGACTGGGTCAAGCCCTTCGAGAAGGCGACCGGTTGTCAGGTCAACGCTAAGTACGCCGGTAGCTCGAGCGAGATGGTCTCCCTCATGGCCAACGGCGGCGGCGGTCAGTACGACCTGGTCTCCGCCTCGGGCGACGCCGATCTGCGCCTGATCTACTCGGGCGACGTGAAGCCGGTCAACGTCGACCTGCTGCCGGACTTCAAGAACCTCCAGCCATTCCTGCAGAGCCCCGAGTTCAACACCATCGGCGGCAAGCACTTCGGCATCTCCTATGAGTTCGGCCCGAACGTCCTGCTCTACAACACCAAGACGTTCTCGAACGCACCCACGTCGTGGTCGGCCATCTACGACTCGAAGTACAAGGGTCAGGTCACGGTTCCCAACAACCCGATCCAGATCGCCGACGCCGCGCTCTACCTGGCGAAGACCCAGCCCTCGCTGGGGATCAAGGACCCCTACGAGCTGAACCAGACCCAGTTCAACGCCGCGGTGAACCTGCTGAAGTCGCAGCGCCCGCTGATCAAGAAGTACTGGGACCTCGCCTCGCAGGAGATCAACCTGTTCCAGAGCAATACGGCGGTTGTCGGCGCGGCCTGGCCGTACCAGACGAACACGCTGAAGGCGGCGAAGGTGGCCGTTGCCGACACGATTCCGGCGGAGGGCGCGACCGGCTGGGCGGACACCTGGATGCTTGGAACGAAGGCGCCGCATCCGAACTGCGCCTACGAGTGGATGAAGTGGGTGACCACGCCCAAGGTTCAGGCTCAGCAGGCGATCTACTTCGGCGAGACGCCCGCGAACACGCTGGCCTGTGCCGAGATGGACAAGCTCCAGAAGGGCAGCTGCGCTCAGTACCACGCCAACGAGCCGGCCTCGTACTTCTCGACGATCAAGTTCTGGAAGACGCCGCTGGCCCAGTGCGGTGATGGCAAGACGAACTGCGTGCCGTTCCTGCAGTGGCAGCAGGCCTGGACCCAGATCACGGGCTGATGGCTGCAACTTCCCCAACAGCGGTTCACTCCGCATCTCGTGGCCGGGTCGCCGCCGCCCGATGGCGGCGACCCTGGCTACGCGGATAGCTGACACTGTCGCCACCCCGGGTGTGGTTCCTGGTCATCTACTTCGCGTCGCTGGCGGTCATGCTGGTGACGGCGCTGTGGTCGGTGAATCCGCTGACCAACCACATCGAGCACACCTGGTCGATGAGCAACATCGATCAGATCTTCACCTCGACCTACCTGAACATCATCGGCCGGACGCTGTTGATGGCCGTACTCGTCACGATCACCGACGCGATCATCGCCGTCCCCCTGGCCTACTACATGGCGCGAGTCGCGGGCCCGCGCCTGCGCAGCATCCTGTTCACCTTGACGGTGCTCCCTCTCTGGGCGAGCTACTTGGCGCGCGTCTACGCCTGGATCGTCATCCTGCAGAAGGGTGGGGCGCTGAGCTGGGCGACCGACTCGCTCGGGCTCGGGCAGCACTCGATCCTCTACTCGAACACGGCGATGTGGCTGGTGTTCAGCTACATCTGGTTGCCGTACATGATCACGCCGATCTTCAATGCGCTCGAGCGCATCCCCGACTCCTACATCGAGGCATCCGCGGACATGGGTGCGCGTGGGCCCCGCACCTTGTTCAGCGTGATCCTTCCGCTGGCTCGGCCGGGCATCGCGGCAGGCTCGATCTTCACGTTCGCGCTGACCATGGGTGACTTCATCACGCCGATCCTGGTCGGCGGCACGGGCTCGACCTTCATCGGAAACGTCATCTACGACAACATCGGCGTCGCCGGGAACCTGCCGTTCGCCGCGGCGCTGGCGATCGTGCCGATCGTCGTCATGATCGTCTACTTGATGATCGCTCGGGTTCTCGGAGCATTCGAGGACGTGGCATGAGCGCGGTCAGTGCAAAGGTCGGAGCAGTCGTCCTGCGTGCGTGGGTCGTCGGGGTGCTGTTGTTCCTGTTCACCCCGATCATCGTGGTCGCGGTCTACGCCTTCAACGCCTCCAACGTGCAGAGCTTTCCGATCCACCACTTCTCGACCAAGTGGTTCAGCCTGGCGTGGCATGACCAGGCGGTCCGCGATGCGCTGTGGCTCTCGGTCCGGGCGGGGTTGATCGCCACGGCGGTCGCGCTCGTGCTGGGGTCGCTGGCGGCCTTCGGCGTGCACAAGTTCAAGTTCTTCGGACGCGAGACGGTCTCGTTCCTGCTGATCCTGCCGCTGGCGCTGCCGGGCATCATCACGGGTATCGCGTTGAACTCGGCCTTCGCCTTCGCGGGCATCAGCCTGTCGATGTGGACGATCGTGATCGGTCACGCGACCTTCTGCATCGTGGTGGTCTACAACAACGTGCTTGCGCGACTGCGACAGACGTCGGCGAGCCTCGTCGAAGCCTCGATGGATCTCGGCGCGGTCCCCACGCAGACCTTCCGCTTCGTCACGCTGCCGCTGTTGAGCACGGCGTTGGTGTCGGCCGCGCTGTTGTCGTTCGCGTTGTCGTTCGACGAGGTCGTGGTCACCACGTTCACCGCCGGTGCGCAGAACACGTTGCCGCTGTGGGTCTTCGGTGCGATCCGACTCGGCCAGCAGTTGCCCGAGGTCAACGTCGTGATCCTGGCGGTCCTGATCGTCACGATCATCCCGGTCGCCGCGTCGACGAAGCTGATGAGCCGAGGAGGCCTCCGCTAGCGCGAGCCGTCACGTGTCACGATCGAGGTGGCTAGTCTCATCGGGTGCGCGGAATCATCTTGGCCGGCGGTACGGGATCGCGGCTGCACCCGATCACGTTGGGTCCCAGCAAGCAGTTGCTGCCGGTCTACGACAAGCCGATGGTCTACTACCCGTTGTCGACGCTGATGCTTGCGGGCATTCGCGACATCCTTCTCATCACGACGCCGCATGATGCGGACGGCTTCGAGCGCCTGCTCGGCGACGGCTCGCAGTTCGGCGTGAACATCACGCACACGGTGCAACCCAGCCCCGACGGCCTCGCGCAGGCTTTCATCCTCGGCTCCGAGCACATCGGCGAGGACAACGTCGCGTTGGTGCTGGGTGACAACATCTTCTACGGAGCCGGCCTGGGCTCACAGCTGAGTCGGTTCAACGACATCGACGGCGGCGCGATCTTCGGCTACCGCGTCGCCGACCCGCGCTCCTACGGAGTGGTCGAGTTCGACGAGAGGGGCCGCGCGATCTCGCTCGAGGAGAAGCCGCGGGAACCCAAGAGTCATTACGCGGTGCCGGGGCTCTACTTCTACAGCAACGACGTCGTCGCGATGGCCAAGGACCTTCGGCCGTCACCGCGCGGCGAGCTTGAGATCACCGACATCAACCGGCGGTATCTCGACGAGGGTCGGCTCCAGGTCGAGGTTCTGCCTCGCGGCACGGCATGGCTCGACACGGGCACGTTCGACTCGCTTCTCGAAGCAAGCAACTACATCTCCACGATCGAGAAGCGCGAAGGCCGCAAGATCGGCGCACCCGAAGAGGTGGCCTGGCGTCGGGGATTCCTCTCCGACGACGAGTTCCGCTTGCGAGCCGAATCTCTCGTGAAAAGCGGCTACGGCCAATATCTCCTGAACCTCCTCGCAGAGAACTGACGGCTCGCGGGTGTGGTGTTCCCCACACCCCTCGAGCCTGGGCGAGGTTGCCGGCCCCGGCGTAGGCTCATTGCGTCCCAATCTTTGAGTAGTCCGGTACCCCTGGTGGACTGGAACGAAAGGCGATGAGTCGGATGACCCGAGTAGGGGTTATCGGCGCCGGACGCGTTGGAGCAGTGCTTGCGGCTGCGCTTCGTGCGCAGGGCCACGAGATCGTGGCCGTCGCAGCAGAGTCCACGCTGTCCCGCGAACGAGCGCACACGCTGCTGGTCGGCGTACCCATTTGCAAGCCCACCGAGGTGGCGCGTCGCAGTGACCTTCTTCTGCTGACCGTCCCTGACGACATGCTGGCCAACGTCGCCACGCAGCTCGTCGGTGCCGGCGCGATCAGGCCCGGCACGCGTGTGGTGCACACCAGCGGCCGTCACGGTCTCGCCGCGATCGACATCGTGCGGACGGTCGGTGCTCACCCGATGGCCGTCCACCCTGCGATGACGTTCACCGGCACCGCTGTTGACCTCGGCCGCCTGGCCGGCTGCGTCTTCGGCGTGACCGTCGACGACGCTGACCGCGACGAGGCGAGCGCGTTGGTGGCCGCCCTCGGAGGTACCCCCATGTGGGTCGCCGAGGAGAATCGCACGCTCTACCACGCGGGGATGGCGCACGGCGCCAACCACCTGGTCACCCTGGTCGCACAGTCCATGGACCTGCTGGCGCGCGCCGGCGCCGAGGACCCGGCGGCCGCGCTCCGGCCCCTCCTCACCGCCGCGCTCGACAACGCGCTCGCACACGGCGACGCCGCGCTGACCGGCCCGATCGTGCGCGGAGACGTCAACACCGTCCGTGCGCACGTGGCCGAGATCTTGGCGAATGCCCCCGACACGCTTCCGTCCTACGTCACGCTCGCTCGCGCGACCGCCGACCGCGCGGTCATGGACGGCCGTCTCCTCCCGATCCGCGCCGCGGCGATCGGCAACGTTCTCGACGGCGCCGTGGCCGAGTTCGCCGAGCAGGCTCGTCACGCCGCAGGAGCGTCGTGATGACCACTGCTGTTGACACGGTCGCGCTCGTGAGCACCCGCGCCGAGCTGGCCGAGTTCCTGGCTGCGCGCGCCGGAACCGTCGCGCTGGTGCCCACCATGGGCGCCCTTCACGAGGGCCACGCCTCCCTCGTTCGCCACGCCCGCGAGCTCGCCGACACCGTCGTCGTCTCGATCTTCGTGAACCCCCTCCAGTTCGCAGCAGGCGAGGACCTCGATCGCTACCCCCGCACGCTCGAGGCAGACCTCGAGCTGTGTGGTGCCGCCGGCGCCGACGTCGTGTTCGCCTCGAGCGTCGACGAGGTCTACCCCGGCGGCGAACCACAGGTCACCGTCGAGCCCGGCCCGCTCGGCTCGGTCCTCGAGGGGGAGGTGCGACCCACCCACTTCCGTGGCGTGCTGACCGTCGTCGCCAAGCTCTTCGGCCTGGTCCGCCCCGACGTCGCGGTGTTCGGTGAGAAGGACTACCAGCAGCTCGTGTTGATCAAGCGGATGGTCTCCGATCTCTGCATGCCGGTCCGGGTCGTCGGCGCGCCAATCGTTCGCGAGGAGGGCGGCCTGGCTCGCTCGAGCCGCAACCGCTACCTCAGCGACGAGCAGCGAAACGCGGCCTTGGTGCTCAGCGCAGCACTGCGAGCTGCCGGCGCCAACGCCCAGGATGGCGTCGAAGCAGCCCGCGCTGCAGCTCTGACCGTTCTCGCGAACGAGCCCGACATCACCGTCGACTATCTCGAGTTCCGCGCCGAGGACCTCGGCGACCCCCAGCCCCACCAGACCGCCCGCGCGCTCATCGCCGCGCGCGTGGGCTCCACACGCCTCATCGACAATTCCCCGATCGTCTTCTGAAACGGAGAACCCCATGTTCCGCACGATGATGAAGTCCAAGATCCACCGCGCCACCGTCACCCAGGCCGACCTGCACTACGTCGGCTCGGTCACGGTCGACCAGGACCTGCTGGACGCAGCTGACCTCCTGCCCGGAGAGCTCGTGCACATCGTCGACGTCACCAACGGCGCGCGCATCGAGACCTACACGATCGCGGGCGAGCGAGGATCCGGCGTGCTCGGCATCAACGGTGCGGCCGCTCGCCTCGTGCACCCGGGCGACGTGGTGATCCTCATCGGCTACGGCCAGATGACCACCGAGGAGGCCCGAACCTTCAAGCCCCACGTCGTCTTCGTGGACGCGGGCAA
Source organism: Marmoricola sp. (assembly GCA_051961575.1). Taxonomy (GTDB): domain Bacteria; phylum Actinomycetota; class Actinomycetes; order Propionibacteriales; family Nocardioidaceae; genus Marmoricola. The sequence continues at coordinate 11,480 of JBQCDC010000086.1, read as the reverse complement.
CAACATCATCGGCGTCGGCAGTGATGCTGCCGAGGCGCTTCCCGGGACCGGCCTGTCGCGTGGAGACAGAGTAAGCACAGTTGCTGGTATCAATATCTAATGCTTCCCCAACGCCTCCGCGCCGATGACCCCGGCTGGGTGACCTCGGCCGATGTCGTCGTCGTCGGCACTGGAATCGCCGGACTGACGACCGCTCTGCAACTGCGGGGGCGTGTCGACAAGGTCATGGTCGTGACCAAGGACGTCCTGGCAGCCGGCTCGACCCAGTGGGCGCAGGGCGGCATCGCCGCGGCGCTCGGGCCGGGGGACTCTCCCGCGGAGCATCTCTGGGACACGCTCGTCGCTGGTGCCGGTGCGTGCGATCGGGGCGCCGTCGAGGTGCTCGTCACCGAGGGTCCCGAGGCCGTGCGCGAGCTGATGGCGCTCGGTACCCACTTCGACCACAACGCCGCGGGCGAGCTGTCGTTGACCCGCGAGGGCGGTCACCATCGCGACCGGATCGCGCATGCGGGTGGTGACGCCACCGGCGCGGAGATCCAGCGCGCGTTGATCGCCGCGGTTCGCGAGGCCCCGGAGATCGAGGTCATCGAGCACGCGATCGCCGTCGATCTCCTTCTGAATGCTGAAGGGGGCATCGCCGGTCTGACGCTGCACGTCCTCGACGAGGGCCAGCGCGGCGGCGTCGGTGCCGTGCACGCACCGGCCGTGGTCCTGGCCAGCGGCGGGCTGGGCCAGGTCTTCCGCCAGACGACGAACCCCTCCGTGTCCACCGGCGACGGCATGGCCATCGCCCTACGTGCGGGCGCGGTCCTGCGCGACCTCGAGTTCGTCCAGTTCCACCCGACGGTGATGTACCTCGGTCCGGCGTCACGCGGCCAGCAGCCGTTGATCTCCGAGGCCGTGCGCGGTGAGGGCGCGTTCCTCGTCAACTGGGCCGGCGAACGATTCATGCGCGGCGTGCACGAGCTCGCCGACCTGGCGCCTCGCGACGTCGTGGCCAAGGCGATCACGCGCGAGATGGATCGCGAGCGCAGGGAGCACATGTGGCTCGATGCTCGCGCCTTCGGCGAGGAGTTCTGGGAGCGACGCTTCCCGACGATCCTGGCCATCTGCCGTAGCCACGGCGTCGATCCGGTTCGCGACCTGATCCCGGTCGCACCCGCGCAGCACTACGCCTCCGGCGGTGTGGCCACGGACCTCCACGGCCGCTCCAGTGTGCCCGGGTTGTACGCCACCGGCGAGGTCGCATGCTCGGGCGTGCACGGAGCGAACCGCCTGGCGTCGAACTCGCTCCTCGAAGGCCTGGTCTTCGGTCGACGGATCGCGAAGGTCCTCCCGACCGAGCTGCCCAAGGCGCTACCGCCCGTGGAGACCCGGATGTCCGGCCTCCTCGAGGCAGGTGTCCACCGCAAGGTCCAGAAGCAGATGACCAAGCGTGCGGGTGTGATCCGCACCGCGCAGGGACTCGAGAAGGCGATGGACAAGCTGGACGTGTTGGCCGGCCGGACGGTCGTCGACGGTGGCTCGGAGGAGTGGGCGGCCACCAACCTGCTGACGATCAGCACGGCACTCGCCGCGGCGGCATCGCTGCGGAAGGAGACCCGAGGCTCGCACTGGCGCGAGGACTTTCCCGATCGCGACGACGCCGACTTCGCCGGTCACGTCGAGGTGCAGATGTCGGCGGGTGTTCTCCAAACCAGGTTCGTCCCGAGCCCGGCAACCGATCAGCAGCCGGAGACCATCCGATGAGCTTCACCGCATTCGAGGCGCTTCCGAGCGGCCTCATCGACGAGCTGACCTCAGCGGGGCTCGACCCGCGCGCGATCTATCAGCACATCGTGATCGCGCTCGAGGAGGACTTGCCCGACGGTGCCGCCGACATCACGGCGGAGTCGACGATTCCGGCGACCACGCGGGCCCGCGGCGACTTCGGTGCGCGCGAGCGTGGTGTCGTGGCCGGTCTGGGAATCGCGGCCATGGCTTTCCACGTGGTGATGGGCGACGAGGTCCTCATCGAGAACCGGCTCTCCGACGGCACGCACGTCGAGCCCGGAGACGTGGTCATGACCGTCTCCGGCCCGGCACGAGGACTGCTCACCGCAGAGCGCACCGCCCTCAACTTCGCCACACACCTGAGCGGGATCGCCACCGCGACCTCGCAGTGGGTCGATGCGCTGACCGGCACGCGCGCGCGGGTGCTCGACACCCGCAAGACGCTGCCGGGTTGGCGGGCGCTGCAGAAGTACGCGGTCCGCTGTGGCGGCGGCACGAACCACCGCTTCTCGCTGAGCGACATGGCGATGGTCAAGGACAATCACATCGTCGCGGCCGGTGGTGTCGTCGAGGCCTTCGAGGCGATCCGAGCGGCGCATCCGGAGGTTCGGGTCGTGGTGGAGGTCGGGGACCTCGACGAGCTCAAGCTGGTGCTCGACGCCGGTTGCGACTGGGTCCTGATCGACAACATGACGACAGAGATGATGACCGAGGCCGTCGCGATCACGGGCGGTCGCGCAGTGTTGGAAGCCTCGGGTGGGATGACGCTGGAGCGTGCTCGAGAGGTCGCGCTGACCGGCGTGGACTTCATCTCCGTCGGCGCACTCACTCACTCGGTCACGGTCTTCGACATCGGTCTGGACCTGCACACCCAGGAGGCGTGATGACGCTGCTGTGCGCGGACATCGGCAACTCCTACACCACGCTCGGGCTCGTCCACGCCGGAACGGTCCTGGAGCACTGGCGCGTGGGAACCGATGGGCGTCGCACGGCGGACGAGTGGGCGATCGTGGCGCGCGGTCTTCTGGGCAACAGTCGAGTGAAGACCGAGATCGATGGCATCGCGGTGTGCGCGACCGTGCCGAGCGTCCTGCATGAGTGGCGTGCGATGTTGCCGCGGTTCTTCTCCGACGTCCCGCAGGTCCTCGTCGAGCCCGGGGTGCGCACCGGCGTTCCGGTGCTGACCGACAACCCCCGCGAGGTCGGCGCCGATCGGATCGTGAACTCGATGGCGGCCACGTCCTTGTATGCAGGGCCGACGATCATCGTCGACCTCGGTACCGCGACCACGTTCGACGTGGTGACCGCGGCCGGCGAGTACATCGGCGGTGCGATCTCGCCGGGCATCGAGACCTCGCTCGAGGCCCTGGGACGCCGCGGGGCGCAACTGCGCAAGGTCGAGCTCCTCAAGCCCCGCACCGTGATCGCGAAGAACACCGTCGAGGCGCTGCAATCGGGCGTCCGGTACGGCTTCGCCAGCCAGGTCGAGGGCATGGTCGCGCGGATGATCAGCGAGATGGGCTGGGACGACGAGGACGTCAACGTCGTCGCCACCGGTGAGCTCGCTCCGGTCATCCTCGACGACTGCGGTGTCTTCACCGACTACCAGCCCTGGTTGACTCTCCTGGGCCTTGAACTTGTGTTTGTCCGTAACAACTAGAAGGAACGATCTTGAGCGACAGCGTGACCCCCGACCTGACCGGCAAGACCATCGCAGTGCTCGGCGGCACCGGTCCCCAGGGCCGTGGTCTGGCGCGCCGCTTCGCGTCGGCCGGACTCGATGTGGTCATCGGCAGCCGTAGCGCCGAGCGCGCCGCCGAGACGGCGAAGGACCTGGCCAACGCGACCGGCGGTCAGGTGCGCGGCCTCGACAACGCCGGTGCCGCTGAGGCGGGCGACATCGTGCTCGTGGTCGTGCCCTGGGAGGGCCACGGTGAGCTCGTCGCCTCGCTGGCCCCGGTCCTGGCCGGCAAGGTCGTGGTCGACTGCGTGAACCCGCTCGGCTTCGACAAGCAGGGTGCCTACGCGCTGCAGGTCGAAGAGGGCTCGGCCACGCAGCAGGCAGCCGCCCTGCTCCCCGACAGCACCGTGGTGGGCGCGTTCCACAACGTCAGCGCTGCACTGCTCGAGGACCCTGAGGTCGCGGCGATCGAGACCGACGTGCTCGTGCTCGGCGACGACCGCGAGTCGACCGACCTCGTGCAGGCGCTGGCCGACGCCATCCCCGGCATCCGCGGCATCTACGGCGGTCGCATCCGCAACGCGCACCAGGTCGAGGCCCTCACCGCCAACCTGATCAGCGTCAACCGGCGTTACAAGGCTCACGCTGGAATCCGCGTGACCGACGTCTGAGAAGTTTGAGAAGGTTCTCCCCATGACCGAAGCCCCTTCCGCCCCGGACGACGACCTCAACGAACAGCAGCAGGTACGTCGTGACAAGCGGCAGCGGCTGCTGGACTCGGGGGTCGAGGCGTACCCGATCGGGGTCCCGAGGACGCACACGGTCCGCGAGATCCGGGAGACCTACGACCCCCAGAATCTCGAGCCGGACACGCACACCGGCGATATCGTCTCGGTCACGGGCCGCGTGATCTTCCTGCGCAACACCGGCAAGCTCTGCTTCGTCCGCCTGCGCGAGGGGGATGGGTCGGAGATCCAGGTGATGTTCTCCCTGGCCGATCTCGGCGAGGAGTCCTTGACCGACTTCAAGGCGCTCGTCGACCTGGGTGACCTTCTCGGCGTCACCGGCGAGGTCATCACCAGCCGCCGGGGCGAGCTGTCGGTGCAGGCGACGGCTTGGCAGATCGCCGCGAAGGCGCTCACGCCGCTGCCGAACGAGCACCGGCCGCTGAGCGACGAGGCGCGCATCCGCCTGCGCTACGTGGACATGATCGTGCGCCCCGAGGCGCGCGAGATGGTGCGAACCAAGGCCAAGGTGCTGCGCAGCCTCCGCGAGACCCTCGACAACCAGGGCTTCATCGAGGTCGAGACCCCGATCCTGCAGCTGACGAACGGTGGCGCTGCGGCCCGCCCGTTCCGCACTCATCTGAATGCCCTCGACCAGCCGATGCTCCTGCGTATCGCGATCGAGCTCGACTTGAAGCGGGCGATGATCGGCGGCGTCGACAGGGTCTACGAAATCGGGCGCACGTTCCGAAATGAAGGACTTGATTCCACCCACGCCGCCGAGTTTTCGATGCTCGAGGCATATCAGGCGTATGGCGACCAGTTCACGATGATGGAATTGACGCGCGAATTGGTGCTGAATGCGGCACGGGCGGTCGGGCGGACCGTCGTGCCCGGTCGCGACGGTTCCGAAATCGACCTCGAGCAGCCTTGGCGACAGGCCGCGATTTTCGACCTGGTCAGCGAAGCGCTCGATGCAGAAATCGACGTGGAAACCGACGAGGCGACCCTACGGTCATTCGCCGCAAAGCATGAGGTCGAGCTCCAGGACAAGTGGGGGCCGGCGGAGATCGTCGTCGAACTCTATGAGCAGCTCGTCGAGGACAGCCTGATCAATCCGACCTTCGTGATGGACTACCCCGCCGCGGTGAAGCCGCTGGCCAAGGCGCATCGCAGCAAGCCCGGATTGAATGAGGCCTGGGACCTGATCATCAACGGCGTCGAGCTCGCGCCCGCCTATTCGGAGCTCAACGACCCGGTCGTGCAGCGCGAGCGCCTCACCGAGCAGTCGCTCCTCGCGGCCGCCGGTGACCCGGAGGCCATGGAACTCGACGAGGTGTTCCTGCGGGCCATGGAGTATGGGATGCCGCCTGCGGGTGGTCTCGGTCTGGGCGTCGACCGACTGGTTATGTTGCTGACCGGCGCAGGTATTCGCGAGACCATTTTGTTCCCATTACTGCGGCCGGAGTAACCGTCCAACCCGGTGATTGTGCGGTTATGCACAGTCCGAAGTGTCCTTAGTTGAAGCAGCAGTAGAACCGACCTATGGTCGGGATATGGCCCAGAAGATCAGTATTCAACTTATCGATGACATTGACGGAAGCGACGCCGCGGAGACCGTTCCTTTCGCGCTCGACGGCCAGAGTTATGTCATCGACCTGAGTGAGAAGAACGCGCAGGCCCTGCGCGACGCTTTGGCGTTGTACATCGGGCATGCCCAAAGGGATTCGCGCCGGGGTGGGCGCGGCCGGGGGTCTCGCAGCAGCAGCACCGCATCGGACATCCGTGCATGGGCGCGCAGTGCCGGCTACGACGTCCCCGACCGAGGCCGGGTCGCCGCCGAGATCAAGGCGGCCTACGACGCCGCCCACTAGATTCGGAGATTGAGGAGCGCCGCAGGCGCGTCACGAAATCAAGCCCGTTCGCTGGACGCGAACTCCTGATTCGGCGGGAACACCTAGGCTGGCTGTGTAGTTGGGTGAGGTAGCTAGCAAAAAGGAGCATGCCCATGTTTGAGCGGTTTACCGACCGTGCCCGCCGGGTCGTCGTGTTGGCGCAGGAAGAGGCGCGCCTGCTCTCGCACAACTACATCGGCACCGAGCACATCCTGCTCGGCCTCATCCACGAGGGTGACGGCATCGCCGCCAAGGCGCTGGACGGTCTCGGCATCTCGCTCGAGGGCGTGCGCGCCCAGGTCGAGGAGATCATCGGTCAGGGTCAGCAGGCCCCGACCGGCCACATCCCGTTCACGCCGCGCGCCAAGAAGGTCCTCGAGCTGAGCCTGCGCGAGGCGCTGCAGCTCGGCCACAACTACATCGGCACCGAGCACATCCTGCTCGGCCTCATCCGCGAGGGTGAGGGCGTCGCCGCCCAGGTCCTGCAGAAGATGGGCGCCGACCTCAACCGCGTGCGGCAGCAGGTCATCCAGCTGCTGTCGGGCTACCAGGGCAAGGAGACGCAGACCGCGGGCACGGCGCCCGAGGCCGGCCCGTCGACCAGCTCGGTGCTCGACCAGTTCGGTCGCAACCTGACCCAGGCGGCCAAGGAGGGCAAGCTCGACCCGGTCATCGGTCGTGAGACCGAGATCGAGCGCGTCATGCAGATCCTGTCCCGCCGCACCAAGAACAACCCGGTGCTCATCGGCGAGCCCGGCGTCGGCAAGACCACGATCGTCGAGGGCCTCTCGCAGGACATCGTCACGGGCAAGGTCCCGGAGACGCTGAAGGACAAGCAGATCTACACGCTCGACCTCGGTGCTCTCGTCGCCGGCTCCCGCTATCGCGGTGACTTCGAGGAGCGCCTGAAGAAGGTGCTCAAGGAGATCCGCACGCGCGGGGACATCGTGCTGTTTATCGACGAGATCCACACCCTCGTCGGCGCCGGTGCGGCCGAGGGCGCGATCGACGCGGCCAGCATCCTCAAGCCGATGCTGGCGCGAGGCGAGCTCCAGACCATCGGTGCCACCACGCTCGACGAGTACCGCAAGCACCTGGAGAAGGACGCCGCGCTCGAGCGCCGCTTCCAGCCGGTGCAGGTCGCCGAGCCGTCCATCGCGCACACCATCGAGATGCTCAAGGGTCTCCGCGACCGGTACGAGGCTCACCACCGCGTGACCATCACCGACGAGGCACTGGTCTCGGCGGCGACTCTCGCCGACCGCTACATCTCCGACCGATTCCTGCCGGACAAGGCGATCGACCTCATCGACGAGGCGGGCGCTCGACTGCGCATCCGGCGGATGACCGCTCCGCCCGACCTGCGCGAGTTCGACGACAAGATCGCCGACGTGCGTCAGCGCAAGGAGAGCGCCATCGACGGGCAGGACTTCGAGGCGGCCGCGCGTCTGCGCGACGAGGAGAAGCAGCTCATCAACGCGAAGGCCGAGCGCGAGAAGGCCTGGCGCGAGGGTGACATGGACGTCGTCGCCGAGGTCGACGAGGAGCTCATCGCCGAGGTCCTCGCGGTCGCGACCGGCATTCCGATCGTGAAGCTCTCCGAGGAGGAGTCGACCCGACTGCTCAAGATGGAGGACGAGCTGCACAAGCGCGTCATCGGTCAGGACGAGGCGGTCAAGGCCCTCTCGCGTGCGATCCGTCGTACCCGTGCCGGCCTGAAGGACCCGAAGCGTCCCGGTGGCTCGTTCATCTTCGCCGGTCCGTCCGGCGTCGGTAAGACGTGGCTGTCCAAGACGCTTGCCGAGTTCCTCTTCGGCGACGAGGACGCGCTGATCCAGCTCGACATGTCCGAGTTCTCCGAGAAGCACACCGTCTCGCGGCTGTTTGGCTCGCCGCCGGGATACGTCGGCTACGAGGAGGGCGGCCAGCTCACCGAGAAGGTGCGTCGCAAGCCGTTCTCGGTCGTGCTCTTCGACGAGGTCGAGAAGGCCCACCCGGACATCTTCAACTCGCTGTTGCAGATCCTCGAGGAAGGTCGCCTGACCGACTCGCAGGGCCGCGTGGTCGACTTCAAGAACACCGTGATCATCATGACCACGAACCTCGGTTCGCGCGACATCAGCAAGGGCGTCAGCCTCGGCTTCGGCAACGCGTCGGATGCGCAGGGCACGTACGAGCGGATGAAGACCAAGGTGCAGGAGGAGCTCAAGCAGCACTTCCGGCCCGAGTTCCTCAACCGTGTCGACGAGGTCATCGTGTTCCCGCCGCTGTCGCAGGAGCAGATCATCCACATGGTCGACAACATGATCGCCTCGGTGGAACTGCGACTGCAGGACCGCGACATGTCGATCGAGCTGACCCAGAACGCCAAGGACCTGCTGGCCAGGCGCGGATTCGACCCGGTACTCGGTGCGCGTCCGTTGCGTCGCACGGTGCAGCGCGAGATCGAGGACGTGCTCGCCGAGAAGATGCTCTACGGCGAGGTCGGTCCCGGTCAGATCGTGCTGGTCGACGTCGAGGGAGAAGGCCCCGAGGCGATCTTCACGTTCGCGGGCACGCCGAAGGCCACGCTCCCCGACGTGGTTCCGGCCGACGTCACGGGCGGCGGCGAAACCTCCGTCTAGGCGGAGATTGAGGAGCCGCGAAGCGGCGTCACGAGATCGAAGCCCTAAGGCAGTCGGTAGCGACCGTTCTCCGCAACGACGAGACCGTCCGCCAGCAGTGACTCAAGTGCGCGGTCGCGCTGGTCATCGAGGCTCCACGCCTTGACCAGTGCGGCCGCGTTCACGCTTCCTGGGGCATCGCGCAGCACCGCCAGCAGGCGGCCCCGGCACTGGCGATCAGTTCCGGCATAGGTCTGTACCTTGCGCGGAGCTCCGTCGTAGGCGGGCTTGCCGGCGCGGTGCCACGCGCAGATCTCGAGCAACGGGCAGTAGGCGCAGCGCGGGTTCGTGGCGCTGCAGATCAGGGCGCCGAGCTCCATGACGCCGACAGACCAGAGGGGCGCGTCGTCCTCGGGAAGGTGGTCGGTGGCCCGCTGCCGTTCGGCCTTGGTCAACGTGGACGGCGGGAACTCGCTGCCACCGACGACCCGCTCCAGGACTCGGCGCACGTTGGTGTCCAGCACGGCGTGCGATTGCCCGAAGGCGAACGAGGCCACGGCGGCAGCGGTGTAGTCGCCGATTCCGGGGAGGGCCCGCAACTCGTCGATGTCGCTGGGAACCTCGCCGTCGTGACGCTCGCAGATCGCGGTCGCGGAGGCGTGGAGCCGCAGGGCTCGGCGCGGATATCCGAGGCGACCCCACGCGCGCACGGCTTCGCCCGGAGCTTCACCGGCGAGGTCCTTCGGCGTGGGCCAGGTCGTCATCCAGGTCTCGTAGACGGGAAGCACCCGACTGACCGGCGTCTGTTGCAGCATGATCTCGGAGACCAGGACGCCCCACGGCGTGGCCTCGGGGGAGCGCCACGGCAGGTCGCGCGCGTGGTCGGCGTACCAGCCGAGGACGACCTCGTGCAGGCCATCGGTCTGAGTCGCCGCGTTCATCGACCTCAGCGTAGGGCGTGGCGTCCCGGATCTGCCCGCCGTGCTCGCTAGCCTCCAAGTAATGAGTCCTCAAAGCTCTGGATCGACCCGTCGGCCACCGCCACGACGCCCGGCCAAGCGCCTGCCCGCCGCGGTGTATTGGCGTCGTCGTGCGGTCGTCTTCGGGACACCTCTGGTCGTACTCATTGCCATCATCGCCATGTTCAGCGGTGGCGGATCGAAGCCGCAGAGTGCAGCACTGACGGGCAACACCACGACGCCTAGGCATACGGCGAGCACTCCGGCCAACCCTGTCTCGACCGGAAGCCAGGCCGTCAACGCGGGCGCTCAGCCCAGCGGTGCCTGTCCCGCGTCGAGCGTCCAGGTGACGCCGAGTGTGACCAACGGCATCGCCGGCGGACCTATCGACATCGACCTGTCGCTCTCGACGACCCAGACGGCGTGTAACTTCACGATGTCCGGTGCGAACGTCGCCATCAAGCTGAAGTCGGGTTCCAACTCGCTGTGGAGCAGCCAGGACTGCCCCAACGTGATCCCGACCGGCACCTTGGTTCTCCGCAACGCGGCGCCGGTGGACACCAGCCTCAGCTGGGACGGACACCAGTCGAGCGGAAGCTGCGGCGCCACGAACCCGTGGGTCGGTCCTGGTTCCTACACGGTCATCGCCTCGGTGATCGGCTCAACGCCGACGTCGACCAACTTCTCGCTGAAGCTGCCGACGGCGAAGACGATCACCAAGACCGCCACGCCGAAGCCGAAGGCCACGCCGAAGCCCACCGCGAAGGCGACCACGAGGTCGACGCCGAGACCGACCGCGAAGGCCACGAAGACCTGCGGCGACTCCTGCCCCTGAGCGCTGGCCGCTAGACGTAGCGCTCGAGCATGCTCGACTCGGCGAGTCGAGAGAGGCTCTCGCGAACGCTGCGCGCGCGTAGCTCGCCGACACCGTCGACGACCTGAAGCTCCTCGACCCCGGCGGACAACAGCTTCTGCAGTGTGTCGAAGTGCTCGACCAGTCGCTCGATGACGGTGGTGGGAAGCCGGGGAACCTTGGCGAGCAGCCGGTAGCCGCGCGGGGCGACGGCGTTGTCGAGATGCTCGCCACCGCCGAGTCCGAGCGCCTTCGCGACCTGTCCCATGTCGACGAGGTCGGTCTGGTCCAGGTTCTCCAGCGCGGCGAGCACGGACTCGGGACTCTTGTTGCGTCGACGACCCGCCTGGTAGTCGCGCACCACGATCTCGCGCTCCTCGGCGACACCGGTGTTGAGCTCCTCGAGCTGCAGGGAGAGCAGTCGGCCGTCCGTGCCGAGCTCGACCACGTAGCCCTCGATCTCGCGGGCGATGCGGCTGACCATCTCGAGGCGCTGTGCGACCACCGCGACATCGCGCACGGTGACCAGGTCCTCGATCTCCAGCGCCGAGAGCGTGCTGGACACCTCGTCGAGACGCAGCTTGTAGCGCTCGAGGGTGGCGAGAGCCTGGTTGGCGCGGGAGAGGATCTGACCCGAATCCTCAAGCGGGTAACGGGTTGAGCCCACGTAGACGGCAATGATCTGCATGGACTGCGACACGGAGATGACCGGGAAGCCGGTCTGCTTGGCGACGCGATCGGCCGTGCGGTGCCGTGTGCCCGTCTCCTCACTGAGGATGCTGTGGTCAGGCATCAGGTGCACGTTGGCGGTATGGATCTGGGTCGCTTCGGCGTCGATCACGATCGCGCCGTCCATCTTCGCGAGCTCGCGCAACGCGGTCGGGGTGAACGGAACGTCGATGGAGAAACCACCGGTGGAGATGGACTCGACGACCTTGTCCTGACCCATCACGATGAGGGCACCCGTGCGTCCGCGCAGGATTCGCTCGAG
>JBQCDC010000085.1:0-11864 GCA_051961575.1 Marmoricola sp. | reverse complement strand
GCCACCACGTCTTTGACCCGCTGCGCCTGCTCGCGGCTGGCGACCAGCAGTGCATCACCGGTGTCGACCACGACGACGTCCTCAAGCCCGAGCACGCAGATCTGACGGCCTGCGGTCGCAACCAGCCCCGAGGCGTCGATCGCGGTGACCAGGTCGTCGTCCCCGAGGACCTGCAGCGTGTCCGCACCCAGGATGGAGGCCAGGGACGCGAAGTCGCCGATGTCGTCCCACCCGAAGGCGCCCGGCACGACGGCGACCCGACCGCGGGCGGCGGCGGGTTCGGCCACCGCATGGTCGATCGCGATCTTGGTCAGATCCGCCCAACGGGTCGGCAAGGTCGAGGGATCCGCCGCGATGGCACGAAGGCCCGCGGCCAGGTCCGGGTGCTCACGGGCGAGCTCGTCGAGGAGGACGCTCGCACGGGCGACGAACATACCCGCGTTCCAGCGGTACTCCCCTGACGCCACGTAGGCGGCCGCACGCTCGGCGTCGGGCTTCTCGACGAACGTCCGCACCGAGTGAGCGGTGGCGAAGCCGTCGAGCTTCGAGCCCGCTTGGATGTAACCGAAGGCCGTGGACGGACCGGTGGGCTCGATCCCGATGGTCACGATCAGGCCGGAGTCGGCCACCTCGGCGGCCTCGCGCACACAAGCGCGGAACGCCTCGTCGTCGACGATCACGTGGTCCGCAGCGAAGGAGGCCATCAGCGCATCCGGATCACGACGCTCGAGCAACGCCGCCGCCAACCCGATCGCCGCCATGGAGTCCCGAGGGGAGGGCTCGGCGAGGATGCGGTCGGCCTCGACGTCGATCTGACCCCGCACCGCATCGGCGTGCGCCGCACCGGTGACCACCATCATCCGATCGGCCACCAGCGGCACGAGTCGGTCGCAGGTCTGCTGGAGCAGCGTGCGGCCGGAGCCGGTCAGATCGAGGAGGAACTTCGGAGCCGATGCGCGTGACAATGGCCAGAGTCGGGTACCGGCTCCCCCTGCCGGCACCACTGCCCACAATCGCTCAAGAGGTGAAGTCGGGGAATCGGCGGCAGCATCAGTCACGCAACACATCCTTGCTTATCAATCGGCCTATCCAGCAGGCCTTCCATGTCCTAAGGTGCCCGAGTGGAAATGTCTCCGACGACGTTCCCCCAGCTCTTGCGTGAGGCGTTGCGGCGCGACCCCGGTCGTCCGTTGATCACCGCCTACGACGAGGTTGGCGGCTGGCGCACCGAGTTGTCGGTGACCACTTTTGCCAACTGGGTCAACAAGACCGCGAACCTTCTCGCCGATGAATATCTGCTCGGCGAGGGCGACACCATTCGGATCGATCTCGAGTCCCACTGGCTGGTGCCCGTGTTCCTCGGAGCAGCTTGGACCGCCGGCATCGCCGTGACCACCGACGACTCCGTTGCCGCGCACCTCATCGTCACCGGACCGGAGGTCGACGAGCACGTCGTCGACGGCATCGACCTTCCGATCGTGGCCTCGTCACTGGACGTCTTCGCCGGCCGCTTCCCCACGCCGCTGCCCGAGGGGGTCGATGACTTCGGCGCGATGTGGCCCGCCCAGCCGGACGTGTTCGTCCCGTCCCCTCCGCCGGGTGCCATGACGGTGGCGTGGCGGCATCCCGACGACTCCGACTCGCACGAGGAGCTGGTGATGCGGGCGCGGAAGGAAGCCGAGTCACGACAGGGGAACCGCCTGCTGACCTCGCTGCACCCACTGCACGACTCGGCGGTTCCCACGTTGCTCGCTGCGCTGGTGGCCGACGGGTCGATGGTCACGGTCGCGCACCCGCGCGACGACGAGTGGCACACCCGCTACGACAACGAGCGCTCGACGGACGTGTTGATCTCGAACTGACCGATCGTCAGCGAGCTGGGGCGGGGCTTCCGTGCACGGTTTGGCCCGTGGGCGAGGAGACGTGCGGGCCGACGATGTCCAGCCGGGATACCCCGGCGACTGCGATGACGACCGTTGCGACGACCGCGAACACCAGCAGCAGCTGGCAGGTCGCGACATAACGCTCCTTGGTCACCGCTCGCACGGCGGAAGATAATTGCACCCCAGCACCCCTCAGACATCACATTGGGGCACAATCTTCACATTGCTATCAGGGCCTTTCGCAAGGCTTTTCCTTGAATTACAAATGTGTAATTCAATGCGCACTAATTGCGCAGGAATTCAGCTTCGGCAGTTGGCGATGCGATAAGCGGTGGCTCCCCCACCGCTGTCGATCGGCGTGAGACCGGGAATCGCGGTGATGTCGGTGAAGCCCGCGTACCGCCGGTACTGACCCCGCGTCTCCATGAAGAAGTGGGGGCCGGACACGATCACGCCGATCTTCAGCCGCTTGACCGCGGCACAGACCTTGGGGTTGACCGTGTAGAGCTTGAAGTGCAGGCCGACGAGCTCGCGATCAGGATTCGTCGGTCGACCGAAGGTCGGGAAGATCACCGGGTGTCCACTGAGGACGCCCGCCAGGATCTCGCCGGTGAACGGGTCCCCGGCGATCGTCTCGCCGGGCGGGACCTGGTTCTTCAGACGTCGGAAGAGCGCCTCGGCGCCAGCGTTCACGATCGGGTGTGGCGAGTCTCCGTAGCTCGCTGCCACGGTGTTCGAGACCTTGCGCGTGCCCAAGCCACCTTGCAGTGCCAGCACGCCGAGGCACAGGACGAGCCCCGAGGCGATGCCGACGGTCAGACCTCTCGGCCAACGAAGGGCACCGGATTCCACGAATCCGGCCGCCCAGTCGCGGAGGCGGTCGCGAAGGCCGTCAGCGCCAAGAGCGATCAATGGGAGCACGACGAGCGGAAGTGCCGCGAAAAGCCGGAACGGGTCGTTGTACCAGAAGCCGGTCCACCGCATCGTCGACGGAGTTTCGATACCCGCCGACAGGACTGACAGCGTCGCGATGATCAGGTACCAGGCGACAAGCACGCGACCCCGCGCGAATCGCATGGCGAAGTACAGACCCGCGAGGGCCAGAACGCCCATCGCGGCGTTGGGCGCGTTGAGCCGCGTCCCCAGCAGCAGGACGTGGCCGACCGATTCGTCCCAGGTCTCCTTGGGCGGCCAGAACTGGTGACGCACCGAGGCGATCGCCGAGACCCGGTAGGACGCCCAGACGACGCCGATGAAAACCAGACCGACCACGACCACGCTGGCGACGGCACGGAGAGCCTTGACCGGCAGGCCGCCCGAGGCGTGCACCGCGAACCGGCGCCACCCGAACCAGATCAGGACGGGGATCGCCAGGTAGAAGAGCAGGTAGACGGCGCCGGGGTGGGCGAACACCACGCCGAGGATCGAGATGAGCGCGACCACGAGGGTCGGCCACCAGTCCAAGCGACCGTGCGGGTCGTCGGCACCTTCGGTCTCGTCGAGCGTGAACAATCGCAGCAGGACGACCAGAGCCGGAGCCAACGCCAGGTAGCTCAGCGCGTTCGGCCACAAGGTGCCGAATCGGAGGAGGAGCGCCGGGAACAGAGCGACGGTGACCGCACCCACCATGGCGATCGAGTAGCCGAAAGCCGTCGGCCGGGCCAGCCGTCGAATGGCGATGGACGCAGTGAGCGGCCAGACCACGGCCATCGCGAGGGCGGTGATGTTGGCGGCGTTGACGGCGCTGATACCGGTGTAGATCTTCAACAGGCCGGCGACGGCACCGAACGTCGGCGGGTAGAAGCTGCCGTGGTTGGTGCCGTTCGTCAGCCCGGAGAAGACACCCGGCGCAGCGGAGTGCTGCTGGGCGACGGCGTTGATGCTGTTGACGTGGAAGACACCGTCGAACGTCTGGTTCAACGACGACGGACTGCCGATCCCGCGCGCGACGGCGATGGCGCCGACGACGGCAGCGCCCAGCGTTGCGAGCGCAGCGATCTGGTGCTGGCGGACGGTCCACGGCGTGCCGTCGAAGACCGACGACGAGCTCGCCTGCCGTGGCGCGACGCGGCGAGTACCCAGCCAGCTGAGCAGGACACACACCGCAGCCAGTCCGACGGTCGTGGCGAGCAGGATCGGAAGACCCCAGCGAACGTGTCCGTGCAGCGCGGCCTCGTTCGCGACGGCGAGCACGCCGAGGCTCAGCGGCACGCTGAAGCCGATCGCGTCCCACGGGCGGAACCGCAGGCACCGCGCCAGGACGAGACCCGGTCCGACCAAGACCGCGACGACGAAGAGGAGGTCCGGAGTGGCACTCAGCCAAGAACTCATGCCCGTTACCCTTCCGCCCGCAGCACGCTGACGGCCTCGTCGATCGGACCGTCGAAGACGATCGAGCCCTTGCGCAGGACGACGCCACGGTCGACGACGTTGCGCACCATGTCGAGGTCGTGGGTGACGATCACCAGCGTGTGCCCCTTCGCCTTGAGCTCCTGGATACGGGCGAGGCACTTGCGCCGGAACGGCTCGTCACCGACCGAGAGGATCTCGTCGACGAGGAACACGTCGGGGTCGCTGTGGGCCGCCACGGAGAAGGCTAGGCGCAGGAACATGCCCGAGGAGTAGAACTTCACCTCGGTGTCGATGAACTCTTCGATCTCGCTGAACGCGACGATGTCGTCGTAGCGCTCCTCGATCTCGGCCTCGGTCAGACCCAGGATCGCGCCATTGAGGTAGACGTTCTCGCGACCCGTCAGATCGTGATGGAAGCCGGCGCCGACCTCGATGAGGCCTGCCACGCGGCCGCGCACCTTCACGGACCCGCCGTCCGGGCGATAGACCCCAGAGATCAGCTTCAGCGTGGTCGACTTGCCGGAGCCGTTGTAGCCCAGCAGGGCGACGGTCTCGCCCTCATCGACCGTGAGATTGATGCCGTCGAGCGCACGGAAGTCCGAACGGAGCTCCTTGCCCCGGCCGCGCACCGTCCAGATCACCATCTCCTTCATGGATCTGGTGCGACGGAGACTGAACTCCTTGGTGAGGTCGCGGATCTCGATCGCGCTTACCACTAGACCTCCTGAGCGAAGCGGCCCTCAAGGCGCCGGAAGACGAGTTGACCCAGACCGAGGACCACAGCGCTGCCCACTACGGCGACGATCGCGTACGTGCCGAAGTGGGTCGGCATCAGGCCGGTCGCATAGGGGAACTGCTTGCGTACGTCACCCGAGGGCAGCCAGAACGCGTAGTGGGCGAGCTCGACCGCGCCGGTCAAGGGATTCGCCTGGTAGAGCGCCCACCAGAAGCCGTGCAGCACGCCCGCGACCTTGTCCCAGGTGTAGAGCACCGGGCACATCCAGGTGGCCGCCATCTGCACCAGGTCAACGAAGTTCTCAGCATCCCGGTAGAGCACGTTCCAGGCCGCGAACATGAGTCCCAGGCCGAGGCCGGCCACCATGATGACCAGGATCGCGAGCAACCCGGCCAGGATGTTCAGCGGACCGGGCTCCCAGCCGTAGAGGAGGGCGACCAGAACGAGGATCACGACCTGCGGAAGCAGGTGCACGATCGCCACGGTGACCGAGGACACCGGAAACAGCTCGCGCGGCAGGTAGATCTTCTTGACCAAGTCACCGTTACGCACCACGCTGCGGGTCGCGTTGGAGAAGACCTCGGTGAAGAAGTTGATCATCACGATGCCGGAGAACAGGTAGATCAAGTAGTCGGGCTTGGACTTGTCCAGACCCAGGAACTTCCCCATCGCGATGTAGAAGACGATCAGCTGGAAGGCCGGCTTCACGTAGCTCCAGAAGAGCCCGAGGATCGACCCGCGGTAACGGACCCGGAGCTCCTTGCGCGTCAGCAGCGTCAACAGATACCGACGCCGGAAGACATCGATGAGGCCCACTCCCTGACCCGGTGCGACGAGTGGACGCTCCCCCGCTGGCGCCGTCATTCAGAGGTTCCTTCATCCAACCCGAAGGTCGTCCGCCACGCCTCGAACGAGGTGTAGTCCGGCAATGCTTCGCGATACTGCTTGGCGAGCGTGTCCCAATTGCGCCGCAGCTCGCCGTGCAGACGGAAGCTCTCCTTGACCAGCGAGCGGAGCAGGTCGGGTTCGCGTCGGTAGAACGCGACACCCGAGCCGTCGGCCTTGGTCACCAGCGCCGAGTCGAAACCGGACAGCGTCCACCACCGCGCCTGCGAGTGGGTCAGCGATACGTCGGGAATCTCGAGTGCCTCGGGCGCGACGGCCCGCGACTGCCGGATCCCGGTGCGCAGCAGCCAGAGCGGCGCCCGTCGCAGACGCGGACGCGGCGGCGTCTGCCCCGACGGAGACGGACCGACCATCCGTGGCCTCGGATAGGCCTCGGGATGGCTCTCGTACTTGGTGTTCGGGAAGTCCGCCGCCAGGGCGCGCAGCTCGGGCAGCTTGGTGCCGATCGTGGCGTGGAGGTGCTCCGGCCCCTTCAGCAGGTCACGGATCGCCTCGTTGCGGAGGGCCTGGGCGTAGTACTCCATCGAGATGGCCTGCTTGGTCGCCGTGAGCAGCGAGTCCACCAACAGGCGACCGCCCTGGGGGAACGGCGAGTGGATGAGCGCGACCAGGACGCGGTTCCGCTCGTGGTAGTACGCCTGCCAGTCGATGGTGTCGTCCTTGTCGGTCCACGACATGTGCCAGACACAGACGCCGGGCATCGACACGGTGGGGTACCCGTGCTTGGCTGCGCGCAGACCGAACTCCGCGTCGTCCCACTTGATGAAGACGGGCAGCGAGGTGCCGATCTCCTTGATCACCTCGACCGGGACGAGCGTCATCCACCAGCCGTTGTAGTCGACGTCGACACGTCGGTGCATCCAGGGTGCGGCGCGGAGGTTCGTCCGAGCGAGGTCGACTCCGTACTCGAGGCCGGCCAACGGACCCCAGAACCACTTGCGTCGCTCCACACCCTCGCCATAGGCGTGCAGCACGGACCGGTTGAGCAGGTCGAACATGTGCCCGCCGACGAGCGTGGGCTTGCGGCAGTACGACGCGAACGTGACCGCCCGGACGATCGCCTCGGGCTCGATCGCCACGTCGTCGTCCAGCATCATGTGGTAGGTGCTGTTGCCGGCGGTGGTGGTCTCGTACATGCCGCGCGCGAACCCGCCGGAGCCGCCGAGATTCGCCTGCTTGATGACCTGGAGCTGTGTGCCGAGGTCCGCGGCGACCTCGTCCCAACCCGGCTCGCTCTCGACCGGCTTGGTGCCCTGGTCGACGATGTAGATGACGTCGAGCACCTTGCGCAGGTCCGCGGAGGCGGCGACGTTCTCGAGCAGGCTCTTGCAGTAGTCCGTGCGGTTGAGCGTGGTCACGCCGATGGACAGCGTGCCGGGGCGGACGGGCTCGTCGGGAACCTGCCACTCGGCGTTCTCCAGGCGCGCGTCAGCCTCATGCCCGATCAGGTCGAACCAGTACCAACCGCCGTCGGCGAAGTTGTCGAGGGGAAGGTCGAAGGTGAAGGTGCTCGTGCCCGACGCGTTGATCGCACCGTCGATGCGGCTGAGGATGCCTCGCGAGTTGGAGCGGTACACCGAGACGTCGGCGTGGCCGGAGATCGTCACGCCGAGCCGTACCGTGCGGACGTCGGTCCAGCGGCGCCAATAGGCCGCGGGGAACGCGTTGAAGTAGGTGCCCAGCGAGATCCGCCGGCCCGGAGTCAGCTTGAGCTGGTGGCGTCCCGCGATGACATCGCTGCCCTCGTACTCGATGACGTAGCCGGCCTGCTCCTCGCGCTCCGCGCGAGCGGTCTTCTCCCCCGTGTCGACAGCGTCCCCGGCAGGGACGACGCCTACCTGTCGCCCGAAGTCGAGGTACAGCGCCAGAGCGTCGTCGTTGTCCTCACCTGGGAAGACGACCTGGCTGACCGTATGCCACACCTGTGTGTCCTGGATGCTCACGCCTCGACGCCTCCGCTTTCCAGTGCCGCGCCCGCAGAGAAGTGCGGCGTCAGCTTGTTGTCGACCATCGACAGCGCCGCGCCGATGGCCATGTGCATGTCGAAGTACTTGTACATCCCGAGGCGGCCGCCGAAGAGCACCTCGCGCTCGGCGTTGGCCAGGTCGCGATACTGCATCAGACCGGCCCGGTCCTCGGGGGTGTTCACCGGGTAGTACGGCTCGTCGCCGTCTCCGGCGAAGCGCGAGTACTCGCGGTGGATGATCGTCTTGTCCTCGGCCATCTCGCGCTCGGGGTTGAAGTGCCGGAACTCGAGGATGCGCGTGAACGGCACGTCGGCGTCCGGGTAGTTGACCACCGAGGTCCCCTGGAAGTCGCCGACGTCGAGTCGCTCCTCCTCCAGGTCGATCGTGCGCCAGCCGAGCTTGCCGGCCTCGTAGTCGAAGTAACGGTCGACGGGTCCGGTGTAGACCAGCGGGACGTTCCCGACCACGGCCGACTTGTTGACCGGCTGCGACTCGTCGAAGAAGTCGGTGTCGAGCCGGACCTCGATGTTCGGGTGGTCCGCCATGCGCGTCATCCACGCGGTGTAGCCGTCGACCGGAAGGCCCTCGTAGGTGTCGTTGAAGTACCGGTTGTCGTAGGTGTAGCGGACCGGCAGGCGCGTGATGATGTCGGCCGAGAGCTTCTCCGGGTCGGTCTGCCACTGCTTGGCGGTGTAGTGCGCGATGAATGCCTCGTACAGCGGACGGCCGATCAGGGAGACGCCCTTCTCGACGAAGTTCTCCGGCTCCTTGCCGTTCAGCTCCGCCGCCTGCTCCTTGATCAGCGCGCGCGCCTCGTCCGGACCGTAGGCGCTGCGGAAGAACTGGTTGATCGTGCCCAGGTTGATGGGGAGCGGGTAGACCTCACCGCGGTGGTTGGAGTAGACGCGGTGGACGTAGCCGGTGAAGGCCGTGAACCGGTTGACGTACTCCCAGACACGCTCGTTGGAGGTGTGGAACAGGTGGGCGCCGTACTTGTGGACCTCGATGCCGGTTTCGGCGTCGATCTCGCTGTAGGCGGTGCCGCCGAGGTGGCTGCGACGGTCGATGACGAGGACCTTCCGCCCCTGCTCTGCCATCTGCTGGGCCACCGTGAGGCCGAAGAGACCGGACCCCACCACAACAAGGTCGGTGTTCACTCATGCTCCATCGAAATATCGGGGAAGATGCCCCTGGATAGCAGGGCTTGAACCGCATGGAGCCTACCCGAGAAGTCGTTCATGGCCCTCTCAGGCGCGCGGGACCCACGACCGACCCGCCCGCGACACTATGCTGTCGGGCGATGGAGACTCAGGACGACGTGTGGCTCGTGGTGCCGCTCTACAACGAGGGCTCGGTCATCGCAGATGTCGTCACCGACGCGCGCCGCACGTTCCCGAACGTCGTCTGCGTCGACGACGGTTCCCACGACGATTCCGCTCTCCAGGCTGAGCGTGCCGGCGCGGTCGTCGTCCGCCACCCGGTGAACCTCGGCCAGGGCGCCGCCCTCCAGACCGGCTTCGACTACGCCAAGACCGACCCCCGGATGCGCTATGTCGTCACCTACGACGCCGACGGACAACACCAGATCAGCGACGTGGTGGCGATGGTTCGGCGGGCGCGCGAGAACGACCTCCAGGTGGTCTTCGGCTCCCGCTTCCTCAGCGATGAGCACGTCTCCGCCACCGGGCTCAAGAAGCTCGTCCTCAAGGCGGCGGTGGCATTCACCAACGTGACCACCCGCACCAAGCTGACGGATGCGCACAACGGACTGCGCGTGCTGCGCCGCGACGTCCTCGAGCAGCTCGAGATCACACAGAACCGCATGGCGCATGCCACCGAGATCGTCAACGAGATCGGCGCGATGCGGATCAACAGCGAGCGCGTCAAATATGCCGAGATGCCGGTGCACATCCTGTACACCGACTATTCCAAGTCCAAGGGCCAGTCCCTGTGGAACGCGGTCAACATCCTGGTGGAGCTGATCTGGCGATGACCAAGACCTTCTGGATCCAGCTCGTCCTGATCATCGGGATCCTCATCGCCGCGGCGCGCCTGCTGGCCGGGAGCGGTCAGCGCACCCAGGCGGTGCGACGTCTCGCGCTCCTGCTCTTCGCTGCGCTCGCGGCGCTCTCGGTGCTCTTCCCGGGTCTGTGGACGAAAGCCGCACACCGCGTCGGCATCGGTCGTGGAACCGACCTGATCCTCTACGCCCTCGTGATCGCGTTCTTCAGCTTCGTCGCCACGATGTTCCGCCGCCAGCGCGAGAACGAGATGCGCTACACCCAGCTGGCGCGCAAGGTGGCCCTCGCGGAGGCACCACCGGCGAACCTCCAGCGCCCGTTAGCGCCGCCAGCCCCTCCTGAGCAGGAATGGAATTGAGGGACACGCCCTAGATAGGGTCGTCGTCCGTGAAGGTTCTCAGCGTCGTCGGTGCCCGTCCCCAGTTCGTCAAGCTCGCGCCCATCGCGCACGCTGCCACCGCGGCAGGCGTCGAGCACGTGATCGTGCACACAGGACAGCACTACGACCCGATGCTCTCCGATGTGTTCTTTTCCGACCTCGGCATCCCCGCGCCCAATGTCCACCTGGGCGTCGGCTCAGGCAGCCATGGCGTGCAGACGGGCGCGATGCTCGGTGCCCTGGACGGTGTGTTCGACGAGCACCAGCCCGATTGGGTCCTGGTTTACGGGGACACGAACTCCACGATCGCGGCCGCGCTGAGCGCGGTGAAGCTGCACTTCCCGATCGCCCACCTCGAGGCCGGCCTGCGATCCTTCAACCGCCGGATGCCGGAGGAGCACAACCGCGTGCTCACCGATCACGCCGCCGACCTCTTGCTCGCGCCCACTGCGGTGGCTGCGCAGCATCTGGCCAATGAGGGCCTCGCCGACAAGACGGTCGTCGTCGGCGACGTGATGACCGACGTCCTCTTCCAGACGCGCGACGCGGTAGCCGGCACGGCGTCAAAACTGGTCGACGAGCTCGGTCTGACGCCCGGCGGATTCTCGGTGGCCACGATCCACCGCGCCGAGAACACCGACGACCCGGCGCGTCTCGCCGAGGTGGTGGCGGGTCTGTCCGGCCTTGACCACCCGGTCGTGCTGCTCGCACACCCGCGTGTGGCGGCTCGCGCCTCGGCGGCGGGGATCAAGCTGACCACCGGGTCGCTGATCGAACACGCCCCGCTCGCCTACCCGGACCTGATCGCCGCCGTGCTGGCCAGCCGCGGCGTCGTCACCGACTCCGGCGGTTTGCAGAAGGAGGCCTTCCTGCTGCGGGTGCCGGCGACGACGGTTCGCACCGAGACCGAGTGGGTCGAGACGATCGAGCTGGGCTGGAACGTGCTGGCGAACAGCACCGAGGAGATCGCCGCGGCGGTCGCCCGCCCTCGTCCGGCCGACACCGACGCCGCCCCCTACGGCGACGGCCACGCCGCCGAGCGCGTGGTGGCCGAGCTCGTCGAGAGGGCGCCCACGCGCTGATGCGCATCCTCCTCGTCACTCCCTGGTTTCCCACCGAGACCGCGGCGGAGTCCGGCATCTTCGTGCTGCGGGACGCCGTCGCGCTCGCCGCGCAGCATCAGGTGACCGTTCTGCATCTGGACTGGAACGGCGACGCTCCCACGCTCGCCGGGATCGACGAGCGGATCACCGTCAACCGGGTTCGTCTGCAGCGACGGAGCCTCGCGTCCTACCGGACGGCCCGCGCGCTCGCCCGCGAGGCCGCGCGCGACGCGGACGTCGTGCACACCCATGCCTTGCCGGGACTGTTGCCCTTCCTGGTCGGACGGCCTGGCGGCCGCACGCCGTGGGTCCACACCGAGCACTGGTCCGGCCTGACCGCCCCGGAGACCCTGACCAAGGCTGAGCGCGTGCTACGGCTGGTGCTGATGCCACGCCTGGCCCGGCCGGATTCCGTGGTCGTGCAGTGCCAGCGCCTCGCGGAGCCGATCAGGAAGGTTCGGCGACGCCGCGTCGACCTGGTCCCCTGCATCGTCGACGACCCCGAGACCGTGATCGC
>JBQCDC010000084.1:0-4240 GCA_051961575.1 Marmoricola sp. | reverse complement strand
AGTACCGAGACCGGCAATGAGTGATCCAGGACGCCGGCGATCTTCCAGGCGAGGTTGTGCGCATCGCGCAGCCCGGCTCCCATGCCCTGTCCGATGAACGGCGGGGTCAGGTGGGCCGCGTCGCCGAGAAGGAAGACGCCGTCCTCACTCCATTTGTCAGCGATCTGGGCACGGAACGTGTATTCGGCCACGCGAATGAGTTCGAGCTGGTCCGCACCGTTGGTGGGCAGCCAGGGCGAGATGAGGGGAATCACTGCGTAGAGATCGGTGAAGCTCGTGCTGGTCTCGCCCTCCCGGAGTTGGAACTCCCAGCGGTAGCGGGTGGGCCCGATCTGCATGAACGTGGCGGCTCGACGGCTGTCGCAGACCTGATGGATCCCCTCCCATTGGTCGAGGCTGGCGCTGCTCTCCACATCGATGACCAGCCAGCGTTGTTGGAAGCGGAGGTCGCGGTAGTGCCCGCCGATGCAATCCCGGACGATGCTGTTGGCGCCGTCGCATCCGAGGACGAACTGCCCGCGGGCGGAAGCGATCTCTCCGCTGTTCGTGTCGCGGAAGTCAACCTCATGACCCGCGGTCGCACTGCGCACGCGCGTGACCTCGACGCCGCCTCGGAATGTCACCGAAGGGACGGACGCCAGGTTTCGACGGAGGAGCCGCTCGAGTTCGGGCTGGTCGAACATGTTGGCGCGCGGATGGCCGCTGCGAGATGACAGACCGTCGCGACGAAACTCGGCCAGGACTCGATGGTCAGGACTCAGGAGGCGAAGACCGAGCGCCGGGCGCGAGATCGCCGCGAACTCCTCGCCGATGCCCAGGTCGTCGAGGATCCGATAGACCTCGTCGTCCAGATGCACGGCTCGCGGCTGCGGGTAGACGTCTTCCCATCGGTCGAGTAACAGACAGCGAACGCCTCGCTGTCCGAGCAGGGTGGCCGCGGTGGTACCGGTCGGACCTGCACCGACGATGATGACGTCGAACGAATCGATCATCGGAACCGAACCACGGTTCTTTGCGTGCCCAGGTCGATGGCGCCGTCGTCGGTACGGGCTGAGGCCTCGACGACGTCGCCGTCCTTGAGATATTTCGGATTGGCCGCCTGCCTCTTGAAGAAGAGACGCCATTTGGTCGCCGCGGGGAGGAGGCTTCCGATGAGCTCGACCGGCTTCGGGGGAGCCGACAACGCTGTGCCGACCGGGGTTCCCGTCAGGACGATGTCGCCCGGATCGAGTCGCTGGAAGCCGCTCAGAGCGCTGAGCGCCTCGAGAGGTCGGTACATGATGTCGGTACCGACGACCATGTCCTGACGAACTTCGCCGTTGACGGTGAGGGTCAGCCTCAGGTCGTCGAACCGTGCGAGGTCGCCGTCGTCGACAAGGACGAGGGCAGGGCCGGTCGGGGTGAAGGTGGGGTAGGACTTCGACTCGAAGAACTGCGTCTTGGGCAGTTGAAGGTCCCGAGCGGATACGTCGTTGGTCACCACCAGGCCCGCGACGTATTCATGGAGGTTCTCGGCAGTAACGGACGCTCCTACCTCGAGAGTGCGACCGATCACCAAAGCGACCTCGACCTCGTAGTCGAGGAAGCGGACGTGATCGGGCTTGAGGATGTCGTCGGTGGGACCCGAGATCGATCCCGACGTCTTCCGGAAGAAGGTGAGCGGCACCGAGGCAGGATTCATCCCGGCGTCGCGCACATGCGACGCGTAGTTGGTCATCTGGGCAACGACTCGGCACGGGGCCGTGATCGGCGCCTGGAGGTCGAGTGAGTCGACCTCCCGGGTGCCCTCGCCCGCGGCGATCTCGGCGATCGTCGAACGGAGCTGCAGTACCTCGCCGGTACTGGCGTCGGCTGGAAGGGGGAGGGGGCTCGCCAAGCCGGAGTGGGCGCGTACCCACCATCCGTCGCGGGCCCGGTAGATCGTCGTGGTCATGAGCGCGCCACCTTCAGCAGCCCGGCGAGTCTGCCGAGATCGAACTCGTTGTCGCCTCTCAGGGCGCCCATGATCGAGGCCAGCTCTCGCAGCGACTCACGGCCAGGCCGGACTCCCAAGAAGTCGGCGGTAGGCGCCGGACCCCACTGGGCGAGCCCGGAAGCGGTCATCGGGGACCAGCCGGTCTGCAGAGTGTTGTCGAACAGGTCGCCATCGGTGAAGTGCTCGACCAGGAATCCGTCGGGGTCGCGCCAGTAGTCGAAGATCTGGCTGCCCTCGATGTGGCGGCCGATGCCCCAGGATCGGTAGTAGCCGCGATCGCGCAGGTACTCGCCGCCGGCGGCCAGCGCATCGAGGTCGGCCACCTGATAGGCCGAGTGGACATAGCGGTTGCGCGGCCCCAAGGTCATCGCAAGCGTGTGGTGGTCGGCCGGCTCGGCACCCCGATCGCAGCGTATGAAGCTCATGGTCGGGCCACGATGGCGCTGGCCGGCGAAGTACTTGAAGTCGCTCACGATCATGCCCAGGTTCTGGAGGTACCAGTCCAACGTCCGTCGGTAGCTCGTCGTCTGGAGGACGACGTGACCCAGGCGTTGGACGTTCGAGGGCAACCGAGCGGGACGCTGAGGGGCATTCACCCGGACCGCGTCATGACCGAAGTTGAGCGGGTGCGCGATCTGATCGTCCAAGCCGGGGAGTTGGTGAACGTCGGCGACGATGCGCACCCGAGCGCCGCTGGGGTCGGTCAGATCGGCGGTGACGCCACCAATGTTCTCCGGCAGGGGCGCGAGGGCGACTCTGTGCGCGTCGGCAACGCGAACGACATCGTGACGGTCGGCCGCCGAGAAGGCAGCCCCGACGTAGCGCGATCGTGGCCCGCGACGAATCACGACCGCTGGGCTTCCCTGATCCGATCCGCGCAGCACGAGCTCGTCGGGCGTGTGCGTCATGGTGGCAAAGCCGAAGGCCTCAGCGAAGAGCAGGGCACGCTTGAGATCGGGCTTCTCGAACTCGAGCCACGCGATATCCCTGACCTTGATCACGGGGTTCGCCGCACGCCCGGGATGCTCTCCGGGCTGAGCGCCCTGATCAGCGTGGAGATCGTTGTGGGTTCCGTGCTTGGCCATGGTGGCGCCTCCTGACGAGAAACTGACGAAATCGTCACTTATGGGGAGGTGGCCTGTCAAGCCAAAGTGACGATTTCGTCAGATAAGGCTAGATTTGTCCGGAACCCGGGGGCGTCGGCGGCTGATCCTTAGAAGCGGAGTCCAGGACCGCCGCGGAAATGACAAACGGACCTGCAGGAGCCTGCAGGTCCGCTGTCCGCGATGTCCTGAGACATCACGAGGGCGCCTCCGGCAGGATTCGAACCTGCGACACCTGGTACCGGAAACCAGTGCTCTATCCCCTGAGCTACGGAGGCATGACCCCGAAAGGGCCGGAGGAGAGGTTATCGCACGAAGTGGTCGCCCCCGATATTGATGCATGGGCACGCTCTGAGCGCCGATACCCTTGGGCGGTGACTCCCGAGCAGCTCTCAGCCCTGATCAGCGCCGCCCTGACCGCCTTGGTCGAGCGAGGCGCGATCACGCTGTCCGAACTGCCCGCCGCCGTGGCCGTCGAGCGGCCGCGCAGCAAGGAGCACGGCGACTACGCCACCAACGTCGCGCTGCAGCTCGGCAAGAAGGCCGGGATGAACCCGCGTGACTTCGCGGCGCTGCTCGCTGCGGAGCTGGAGGCGAGCGACGGCATCGCGAAGGTCGACATCGCCGGTCCGGGCTTCCTCAACATCACCGTCGAGGCGGGCGCGCAGGGCAAGGTCGCGGCCGACATCGTCGCGGCTGGAAAGGCCTACGGCCGGTCCGAGCTCCTCGCGGGCACCAAGATCAACGTCGAGTTCATCTCGGCCAACCCGACCGGTCCGCTGCACCTGGGTCACACGCGATGGGCGGTGCTCGGCGACGCGATCGCCCGCGTCCTCGAGGCCGCCGGCGCAGACGTGACGCGCGAGTTCTACATCAACGACCGCGGCAACCAGATGAACAACTTCGCGGCCTCGATCATCGCGTCGGCCACCGGTCAGCCGAAGCCCGAGGACGGGTACGCGGGGGAGTACGTCGACGACCTGGCGAAGCTGGTCGGCGCGGCCGAGCCGGGGATCTTCTAGCTTCCCGAGCCCGAGCGTCTCGCGGCCGTACGGCGGGTGGGCTACGCGATCCAGCTCAAGGAGCAGCAGGACCAGCTGGCCTACTTCAACACGCACTTCGACGTGTGGTTCTCCGAGCTGTCACTGCACGAGGACGGCCA
>JBQCDC010000083.1:0-6717 GCA_051961575.1 Marmoricola sp. | reverse complement strand
GGCCGCGCTCGGCGAGCGCGTGTTCATCCTGGGTCACCACTACCAGCGCGACGAGGTCATCCAGTTCGCCGATGTCACCGGCGACTCCTTCAAGCTGGCGCGCGACGCAGCGGCTCGGCCCGAGGCCGAGTTCATCGTGTTCTGTGGCGTGCACTTCATGGCGGAGTCCGCCGACATCCTGACCTCCGACAACCAGTCCGTGGTGCTGCCCGACCTCGCGGCCGGCTGCTCGATGGCGGATATGGCACGCCTGCGCCAGGTCGAGGACGCCTGGCAGGCACTGACCGACGCCGGTGTCACCGACTCAGTCGTTCCGATCACCTACATGAACTCATCGGCCGACATCAAGGCGTTCTGCGGCCGTCACGGTGGCGCGGTCTGTACGTCGTCCAACGCCGAGGTCGCCCTGCGCTGGGCCTTCGACCAGAGGGGCGAGAACACCAAGGTTCTCTTCCTCCCCGATCAGCACCTGGGCCGCAACACTGCAGTCCTGCAGCTGGGCATCGACCTCGGCGAGTGCGTCGTCTGGAATCCGCTTCTCCCCTCGGGTGGTCTCACGACCGAGCAGATCGCGAACGCGCGGATGATCCTCTGGAAGGGCCACTGCTCGGTGCACGGCCGGTTCTCCGCCGATGTCATCGACGAGCTGCGGGAGCGCGACCCCAAGATCAACATCCTGGTCCACCCCGAGTGCAACCACGACGTCGTCACGAAGGCCGACTACATCGGGTCGACGGAATACATCATCAAGACGATCGAGGAAGCGCCGACCGGCTCGTCCTGGGCCGTCGGCACCGAGCTCAACCTCGTGAAGCGTCTCGCCGACCAGCACCCCGACAAGAAGATCGCATTCCTCGATCGATCGGTCTGCTACTGCTCGACGATGAACCGCATCGACCTCCCCCACCTCGTGTGGGCGCTCGAGTCGCTCGTCGCCGGTCAGACGGTCAACGTCATCGAGGTCGACGAACAGACACAGGCCGAGGCCAAGGTCGCGCTCCAGCGGATGCTGGATCTTCCGGCCGTCGCTAGGGACTGACTCCGGTTTCGTGACGGCCCTTCGGGCCTCCTCAACCTCCGGGGTCAGCCCGGGATTAGACCGTCCTCTTGCAGTAGCTCGCGGGCCTCGTTGATCGTGGCGTCGGCGGGCGGGAGGATCGCGTCCGAAGCCACCACGTCGTCGATGTCGATCGGCCCACCGACCTTGTGGACTGCGTCGAGCAAGGCACCGAGCGCGTTGGTGAACGCCACCTCGTCGCCCGCGTTGATCGCCGAATGCACGGTGTCGTCGAGCACATTGAGTGCGTCGACCTGCGAGTCCGGAACCTCGAACTGACCCTCGCTGAGGATGCGAACGATCATGACGTCGCGCCTCCCTCGGAGGCCGGCAGCTGCGGCGCGACCTTGGCCTTCAGCGCGGCGAGCTCGCTGTCGACGGTCGACGACGCGCCGATCGCGTCCAGCTCGCGCTGGATGTCGTCGCCACCGCTGGTCGAGCTCGCGTCATCGAGGGCACCCGATGCCATCAACTCGTCGATGGCACCAGCACGCGCCTGCATCTGAGCGGTCTTGTCCTGGGCACGCTGGATGGTCATGCCCACGTCGCCCATCTCCTCGGAGATGCCGCTGAACGCCTCGTTGATGCGCGTCTGCGCCTCGGCGGCCGTGTAGGTGGCCTTGATGGTCTCCTTCTGCGTGCGGAAGCTCTCGACCTTGGCCTGCAACCGCTGCGAGGCGAGCGTGAGCTTCTCCTCCTCGGCCTGCAACTGGGACTCCTGCGCCTGGAGGTCGGTGATCTGCGAGGCCAGGGCCGCCTTGCGCGTCAACGCCTCGCGCGCCAGGTCCTCGCGACCGGCGCCGAGCGCCTGTTCGGCCTGTCCGCTGAGCTTGTCGGCCTGCGCCTGCAGTCCCGAGATCTGAAGTTCGACCCGCTTGCGGCTCGTCGCCACGTCGGCGACTCCGCGCTTCACCTTCGTCAGCATCTCAAGCTGCTTCTGGTAGCTGTAGTCGAGCATCTCGCGGGGATCTTCGGCCTTGTCCAGAGCCTTGTTCGCCTTCGCGCGGAAGATCGTCCCCATCCGCTTCATCATGCTCATGTCGGTCTTCGCCTCTCGGGATTCCACCGCGGCCAGCAGGTGCGACCTTGCTCGGCCACGCTTCAAGTACGGACAATTCAACCCTAGGGGCAAAACTCGTAGTTGGCGCCAACGAGATAGGCTCCGGCTCGCCCCAAACGAACCGGAAACACCCAGTGTTCACTCGCAAGAACTCCCCCGCTCCCGCTGCCGACGAGCCGACGAAGGTCGAAGGCAAGGGCCGCCCGACGCCGACGCGCAAGGAGGCGGAGGCCGCGACGAAGCAGCGCGCCAAGGCCGTCGTCGATCCGAAGGCGCGCTCGAAGGACCAGCGGTTGGCGCAGGCGGCCCGAGCTCGGGACGCGATGCGCACGGGCGATGATCGATACCTGCCTGCCCGCGATCAGGGTCCGGTCAAGAAGTTCGTGCGGGACTGGATCGACTCACGCTTCTCGCTGATCGAGTTCATCCTGCCGGTACTGGCGGTCGTCCTGCTGTTCGGCTTCTCCAAGCAGACCGCGAACGTCGCCGCACTCCTGCAGATCGCCGCGATCCTCCTGATCGTGATCGAGGGCAGCTGGGTAATCTTCGGCGTCCGCCGCGCGGTTCGCAAGAAGTTCCCCAACGAGTCGACACGAGGCCTCGCGTACTACTCGCTGCTGCGTGCGATGAACATGCGCTTCCTCCGCATGCCCAAGACCCAGTTCGGCCCGGGCGGCAAGCCCAAGAACCGCAGCTAGACGCCTCTCAGGCCTCGAGCGACATCGGTCCGTAGACCTCTCGGTCGCCCTCGAACAGGGTGACCGCGGCGACCCCGTCGTCGGCGAGCTCCGACCAGAACTCCCCCACCCACGACTCCGCGTCGGATCGGGTCGGGAATCGCGGTACATCGGAGCGCGTCACGACCTCGCCCCCGGGGCCCTCGCAGCGCCACCACCAGGGACCGTCAACGGACCTTGTTGCTTCCACCATGGCTAGCTCCGGATGTCGGTGGTCACGAACGGCGGCTTGACGACCTTGAAGGTCTCGCGACGACCACGAACATCGACGGCGACCGTGTCGCCGATCTTCACGTCACGGTCGATCAGAGCCAGGCCGATGCCCTGGCGGAGGGTCGGCGAGAACGTTCCCGAGGTGATCTCGCCGATCACCGAACCGTCGTCGTCCACGACCTCCATGTGCGAGCGCGGAATGCCTCGGCCCTCGGCGGCCAGGCCGCGAAGAAGTCGAGGCGCTCCAGCCGCACGCTGCTCCAACAGGACCTCCCGACCCCAGACCGCGGGTTTGTCCCAGCCGACCGCCCAGGAGACACCGCCCATGAGCGGCGTGATCGAGGGGCTCAGGTCCTGGCCGTGCAACGGGTAGCCCATCTCCGTACGCAGCGTGTCGCGCGCGCCCAGCCCGCACGGCTTGATGTCATACGCCGCGCCGGACTCGAGGATCAACTTCCACAACGAGTCCGCGACACCGGAAGGGGCGATGAGCTCGTAGCCGCGCTCGCCCGTGTAGCCGGTGCGACAGACGACGACCTCTTCGCCCTCGAACGGGTGGGTCGCGAACGACATGTACTCATGACCGGTCGGGAATCCCATCGCGTCGAGAACCTCGTCGCTCTTCGGACCCTGGACCGCAAGCACGACGTAGTCGGCGTGGTGGTCGGTGATGGTGATGTCCGCCGGAGCCACCGCGCGGAGCCGGCGCTCGATCTCGGCGCAGTTCGCGGCGTTGGGCACGACGAGCACGTCGTCGTCGGACCGGAGGTAGACGATGATGTCGTCGACGACGCCGCCGGTGGCCTCGTCGCAGGCCAAGGTGTACTGGGCCTTGCCGGCGTGGATCCGGCCGAGATCATTGGTGAACGTGCTGTTGATGAAGTCGGCGGCGCCTGGCCCGGTGACCGTCAGCTTGCCCAGGTGACTCACGTCGAAGACGCCGACGCTGCTCCGCACTGCCGCGTGCTCCTTGAGCACACCCTCGTACTCGAGCGGCATGTCCCATCCCCCGAATTCCGAGAACTTGGCACCGAGGGACGCGTGCACGTCGTAGAGAGCAGTGTGGAGAGCCATAGCTCGAACCTATCGCGGCGTCGGGTTTCGTGACGCGGCTGCGCCGCACCTCAACCTCCAGGGTCGAGGCCATAGCATGCCGGTGATGACGAACTACACGCTGCGCAAGGGAAACCCGGCGACCACCAAGACCGACGCGGTCGTCGTCGCGATCGGCCGCAGCACCAAGGGCGAGCCCGAGGTCGCTCCGGGTGGCGAGCCCGTCGCCGATGCCTACGGACGCCGACTCCGGCCGATCCTCGCCGCCGCCGCCTTCACCGGCGCCGCAGGCGAGACGCTCCGTGTCCCCACGAACGGGACGCTCCGAGCCACGCACCTGGTGTTCGTCGGGATCGGCGATCTCGACGAGATCTCACCGCTCGCCATCCGACGCGCTGCAGGCAACGCGGCTCGCGCGATCGCCGCCGCGAGCTCTGTGGCCCTCGCCCTGCCCGCACGAACGGCCGACGAGGTGAGCGCTGCGCTCTCCGGCTTCATCTCGGGTGGGTATCGCTACGCCAAGGTCGGCAAGCCCACAGCACCCGGGCTGGCCGATGTCATCGTGCTGAGCGACGGGGCCCGTCGCTCAGAGGTCACCGACGCGTTCGCGCGAGCCCTGAGCCTTGAGGAAGTCGCGAACCAGGTCCGCGATTGGACCAACGCCCCTCCGAACCTCCTCACGCCGGCCGTCTTCGCCGAGGAGGGTGCTGCTTTCGTCGGCAGCGCTCGGGTCACCGCCACGATCGTGGAGCCCGCGGAGCTGAGCAAGCTCGGCTGCGGCGGGATCCTCGCGGTCGGACAGGCCGCGGCCAACCCGCCGCGCCTGCTGAAGATGTCGTGGTCGCACCAGGAGCCGAAGCTGCGCGTCGCTCTCGTCGGCAAGGGCATCACCTACGACTCGGGCGGTCTCACCATCAAGCCGGGCTCGAGCATGGCCACCATGAAGTACGACATGGCCGGAGCCGCCGCCGTCATCGGGGCGACCCGAGCGATCGCCAATCTGGGCCTCGAGGTCGACCTGCGCGCCTACGCGCCGATGGCTGAGAACGCCGTCTCCGGCGAGGCCATGCGACCCGGCGACGTCATCTCCATCCGCAACGGCCGCACGGTCGAGATCTCCAACACCGATGCGGAGGGGCGGCTCATCCTGGCCGATGCGCTCTCGCTGGCTGCCGAGGACGACCCCGACCTCATCCTGGAGATCTCCACGTTGACCGGTCCGTGCATCGTCGCTCTGGGTGATCGCATCGCCGGCCTCTTCGGTGACGACAGCACGGTGGCTCTGGTCGAGGGTGCGGCAGCGCAGGCCGGCGAGCTCGTCTGGCGCCTACCCATTCCGGAAGCGACCGTCGAGAAGATCCAGTCGGAGTCGCGGATCGCCGATCTCCTTCAGCACGACTGGGTGCGTTGGGGCTCAGCCTCTTACGCGGCCGCCTTCCTGACGCGGTTCGTGGGCGACGTTCCCTTCGCCCACCTCGATATCGCGGGTCCCGCCTGGAACGGACGCGCACCCTGGGGTGATCAGCCCGTCGGCGCCACAGGGTTCGGCGTGCGCACCCTCGTGGAGTCCGTCGCCGCCGCGGTCAGCAACGCCTAGTCAGAGCGTGTCCGGAATCTCCGGGTGCTTCTGACGCCGGTTGTAGTCGCGCATCCGCTGCGGGACCCCGACGACGGCAGCGTCGTAGGACGGGACGCCGTGCTTGTTGGCGAAGTCGTGCGCCCACCCGACGTCGGGCACCGCGCGCCGGGTCCACTCGCCGTCATGCGCGACGAGGAGCAGCGTCACCGGCGTGACCGTTGTCCGCGGCTCGACGAAGCCCTCGACCCCGCGCCGAGAGGCGATGAACCTCTCGAAGTGCTCGATGGTCGCGCGACTCTCGGCACCCGACGGCGCTACTGAGCTGTTGCCCGGACGCGTCCCCCGGCGCCTCCATGACCAAGCCATGGAGCAAGTTTGCACCGAGCGAGATGATTTCGGGTGCCGGTTACCGGCGAGTTCTTGAGTCGGGCGACGCGTCGCTAGACACGTCCGCTTAGATAGTCCCTAGACGTTTGACCGCGACGAGCGGCCACCAGATGCAACAACTCGAAAGGTTGCCCATGTCCACTCCGGTCGCTCTTCCCGCACTCGGCGAGTCTGTTACCGAGGGCACCGTCACCCGATGGCTCAAGCAGGTCGGCGACACGGTCGCTGTGGATGAGCCGTTGCTGGAGGTGTCCACCGACAAGGTCGACACGGAGATCCCTTCGCCGGTGGCCGGGACGCTGATCGAGATCAAGGTGGCGACGGACGAGACCGTCGAGGTCGGCACGGTCCTCGCCATCGTCGGCGGCGCCGACGAGGCCGGCGCAGCGCCCGCAGCTCCCGCCGAGCCGGCACCGGCTGCTGAGCCAGAGCCCGCACCGGCGGCTGAGCCGGAGCCCGCCGCTGCAGCACCCGCCCCTGAGCCCACGCCCGAACCTGCGCCGGCTCCTGCTGAATCAACCCCCGCGGCACCTGCCTCGGGCACGTCCGTCACGCTGCCCGCGCTGGGCGAGTCCGTAACCGAGGGAACGGTCACGCGCTGGCTGAAGAACGTCGGCGACGCCGTTGCGGT
>JBQCDC010000082.1:0-6119 GCA_051961575.1 Marmoricola sp. | reverse complement strand
AGTACGACGCCGAGACCATGCACCGGATGGGTGCGGTCAACCGGGTCGTCGAGCACGCGCAGCTGGAGAAGGTCGCGCTCGAGGGGGGTCGCAAGATCAACGGCAAGTCGCCGACGGCGCCGCGGATGCTGAAGTACTCGTTCAATCTGTTGGATGACGGGTTGGTGGGGCAGCAGTTGTTCGCTGGGGAGACCACTCGCTTGGCGTATATGACCGACGAGGCGCAGGAGGGGCGGGACCAGTTCCTGGAGAAGCGGGAGCCGGACTGGAGTCCGTACCCCTGGTACTACTGAGTTTCGGGTGTTTGTGCAGGTCAGAGGCACATTGGGGTCCCGAAATCGGGCTCTAGTCCGCAAAAAGTCCGGGGGCGGGCGTGGCCAGCGAATTCGACGCTCGTGGTCATGACCTACCCCTCGCAAGAGGCCCCGGAGGCGTTTCTCCGCTGACCCGTCGCTGAAGGAGGCCATGGGACCAGCGGGGGTCCTGGCCGCGCCGGACGTCACCCTCTCCTAGGCGTGGGCGCTGAACCGCCTGGGAAAGATCAACAATTCGACGGATGCCGGTTCCGTCGAGCGCTCGTACGTTCAACGCATGGACATCGACCGAGTAGAAATTTTGGGGGTGCTCACCCCACTGCGAGCAGGGCTATCCGGACTGATCGTTGAGGGTGATAGGCCCGCGAAATCGGGCATGAGCCTGATGCCGAGTAGGGCGTCTTAGTCGAAGTCTCAGATTGTCGATCCACCTATTCCAGGGCGGGGATGACACCAAACGGATGCCCCCTGGGGCGGCTTGAGATGGGAGAACTCCATGTCGAACGTGCAGACCAGCTTCCGCTTCTGGAACCGCGGAAACCACCGGCACCACCATTCATTCGATGCTGGGAATGAGGTTCCTGGCCTGGCCACCGCGGTGGCGTACAGCACGACCTATCTGTCGACGTCAGCCTCCGATACGCCGGGCGCGACGTTCTGCTTCTGGTCCGAGTCCGGAGGGCTCGACAGGGGCCTGACGTCCACCAGCCCTCAGATGGCCGAGGCGTACCCGGCCGGAGATACCGCCGCCACCCTGACTGCCTGGTACCTCCCGAGGGTCGATGACCCGGGCCAGATCGGAGTCGGGTTCGACGCCTTCTCGGCGGAATCCGGCGACTTCTTGGACTGGGGCGACACCTTCAACCCGTTCACCGTTGATCCCGCGGACGCTGTGCACGCCGACGACGACAGCTTTGTGCACACCGACGCGGGCGCTGCGCATCTCAACGCCGCCGTCGTGTGGCCAGGGGATGGGCGACTGCTGTTCTCGCACTGGGTGTGCTTCGGTGCGCCCGGGGACGGCACGCATGGTCAGCTCGACTTGCCCCAGGGGGCATCCGGTGCATGCCTCGCCGTCTATGCACCCGTGGATGGTCCGCCGGACCCCTCGCGCAAGCCCTGGCCGCCGAAGATCTTGGTGCAGGGCGACCCTGCGCAGATCGCCAGCGAAGTGCTCGGCTCGCCTGCGTTTGTCCAGCAGGCGAAGGGGGTGAAGTGATGAGCAGGGTGGGACCCCGGTTGCGGGCTGTCCTTGTGATCGTGGCGGCGTTGGCCGCCGGAATGATCGGGAGTGCCGTCGCTGCGCCTTTCTCGTCGTCCCCTGATTCGACAGACGTCGGTTTCATCTCGATCGCGCCGCATCGACTGCTCACCAACGTGTCGATCGCTTCGAAGCACAGCTCCTCACCCGTCGTGATCGGTGGCTCGACCACCGTTCCCACGGACGCGACCACGGTGCAGCTCTCCATCACGGCACACAGTGTCGGCGGCGGAACGATCGCGATCTACTCGACCGGGAATCCGGGAGCCGATGACCACTTCTTGTACTACTACAAGAACACCACGGTCTCGGGGTTGTACAACGAGCACCCGGGCCTGGGCAACGAGGTCACCCTGACGAATACCGGGTTGAGCGCCGTCACGGTGACGGTCAGCATCGTCGGCTACTCCACCCAGGTGAACGCCGGATCGATCAACGGGTCCGGCGGCTCGGCCGGGCAGGTGTTGACGAACACCGCGAGCGGCGCGACATGGCAGACCCAGGGGGATGCGTATGCCGCCCCGCTGGGTGAGTGGGTCAATGTCGATCCATCCGGGAATATGGTTCCGGTTGCCACGCTCAACGTCCCCGCCGGGTCGTACAACGTGCAGGCCGTCCTCGAACTGGATAGCGGTCCGGGCCGCCTCCTGTGCACGCTGGTGTCTCCCCGCGGCGGCCGGGTCGCCTATGCGCCTGTGCTCGCGACAATGAACGACCAGTTCTTGCTGGCACCCATCGGCGGCCTGCTCACCACCTCCGGCGGCACGGTCTCGCTCACGTGCGAGAACCTGAGCGGCGATACCCATCTCGTCGCCCTGATGCAGTTCATCGCCACGAGAGTCAGTTCCGCCAACGGGAACGTGGAGGTGGACGCGCCATGAGGGTCTACCGCTTGCAAGGCCTTCGGGGGATCGGTCTCGCCGCGGCCTTCCTAGCCGTTGCCTCCGTTGCTGGAGTCGTCGCGAGCGCGGTCGCCTCGGGTTCGCCCACGGACTCGACCTCGGTCGGGTTCATCTCGATCACCCCGCACCGCGTCCTGACCAACGTCTCGATCGCGTCGAAGCACAGCTCCTCACCGGTGGTGATCGGTGGCACGACCACGGTTCCCACCGACGTGACCACGGTCCAGCTGTCGATCTCCGCGCACAGCGTCTCGCCCGGAGCGATCGCGGTATACCCGGCAGGGGACCCGGAGGCGGCGGATGATCACTTCATCTCCTACCCGAAGACAACGGCCGTCACGGTGACGGACAACGAGCATCCCGGCACCGCCAACGAGGTGACGCTGACCAACAACGGCGCGAGTGCGGTCGTCGTCACCCTGTCGATCACCGGCTACTCGACCGAGGTCAACAGCGCCTCGATCAACGGCGCGGGAGGGTCGCCGGGACAGGTACTGACCAATACGGGCTCCGGGACGCAGTGGCAGACCCCGACCCAGGCTTACGGGATGTACGGCGAGGGAGCCGGATTGTCGTCACATGGCTCGGTCACCATCGCAAGGCTCAATGTGCCCGCCGGCTCGTTCGACCTCCTCGCGACCCTTGAGGTGAGCGGCGGGGCGGGACAGGTGTCGTGTTGGATGTACTCGCCGCGCGGTGCGACCGTGACCAGCGGGACCGTGGTCTTGCCCGCAGGCGGCACCACCATGCAGATGGTGCTCGACGGTTTGCTCACCACAGGCGGCGGTTGGGTCACGATCTCCTGTGACGCCTGGCAGAGCAACCCGCAGTGGGCGGCGCCCATCGAGTTCAGGGCACTCCAGCTCGGCGGCGCTACCGGGGGTGCCGTCGTCGAGCCGTGAGGCGGTCTAGCCTCCCCTGGTACTACTGAGCCGTACCCCGCTTGGGAGACCGCCAACGAGGTGCATGAAAACCTCGATCGTGGGCATTAGCAGATGCATGGCCACCACCATCCCGTGGGAGCGGATCAGGAGTGCCGGCTCGAAGCTGACCACGCCGCTGCATCCGGACGACTATCTGCGCCTGCTCAATCCGCTGTGGACGCAGCGCGAGCTTCGTGGCGTCATCGTCGAGGTCAGGCCTGAGACCGAGGACGCGGCCACTCTGGTCATCAAGCCCGGCTGGGGCTGGCGCTACGACCATCGTCCGGGGCAGTTCGTTGGAATCGGTGTTCAGGTAGACGGCCGGTTCCAATGGCGCTCGTATTCGATCAGTTCCCCGCCGCTTCATAAGCGCGGGACCATCACGATCACGGTGCGAGCAATGCCCGAGGGGATGCTCTCCTCGCACTTGGTGAACGGTCTCGAGCCGGGCACCGTCATCCGGCTCGCGTCGCCCGAGGGCGACTTCGTACTGCCGGAGCCGCCGCCGGCGAAGATGCTGTTCCTGGTGGGCGGCAGCGGAATCACGCCGGTGATGGCGATGCTGCGGACGATGGACCGACGCGGCTCCATGCCGGACGTGGTGGTGCATTACTCCTCGCCGACACCGGAGCGGATGATCTTCCGCGACGAACTGGACCGCCTTGAGAACGCGTACGACATGTTGAAGGTGCACCGCCTCCACACCGACACCGAGGGAATGCTCGAACTGGCCGATAGTGAACGCGGCCTAGACGTGATCTGCCCGGACTGGCGAGAGCGCGAGACGTACGCCTGCGGGCCGGGGCCGATGCTCGACGCGATCACGCGCCACTTCGAGGAGGCCGGGATCGCCGAGCAGTTGCACCTGGAGCGGTTCTCGCTCGATCTCGCCGGCGACGGCGGCGAAGGCGGCACCATCACCTTCCGCACCTCGGGCAAGTCGGTTGAGACCGACGGTGCGACGACGATCCTGGAAGCCGGCGAGCAGGTCGGTGTCGGGATGCCCTACGGATGCCGGATGGGTATCTGCCACACCTGCACGCTCACGTTGGTCGAGGGCCGGATCCGCGACCTGCGCAACGGCCAGGAGTTCAGCCAACCCAACGAACAGGTGCAGACCTGCGTCACCGCCGCCGTCGGCGCCTGCACCCTCGACATCTGACCCAGGACACAAGGTCGCGCATCCGCGGCACCCGACCACCGGAAGGAACCACGATGGCCATCTCGGACGTCAAGGAGTACACCCACCTCACCGAGGACGAGGTCGAGCAGATCGGTCGGGAACTCGACGCGATCCGCGCGGAGATCGAGGCGTCTCGTGGCGCCACGGATGCGGCGTACATCAACCGCCTGATCAAGATTCAGCGCGGCCTTGCGGCCGGCGCTCGCGTCACACTTCTCGCGGCCTCAGCCTCCCGCAGGATCCGCAAGCCGGCATGGATCGCAGGCACCGCCATGCTCGGCGTGGCGAAGATCCTCGAGAACATGGAGATCGGCCACAACGTCATGCACGGCCAATGGGATTGGATGAACGACCCCGAGATCCACTCCTCCAATTGGGAGTGGGACACCGCGCAGCCGGCCGAGCAGTGGAAGCACAGCCACAACTACGTCCACCACCAGTTCACGAACGTGCTGGGCTACGACAACGACATCGGCTACGGCATCCTGCGCATGGCCCGCGAGCAGAAATGGCACCCCGCCAACGTGGGCCAACCGCTCTACAACGCGATGCTCGCGACGCTGTTCGAGTGGGGCGTCGCCTTGCACGACCTCGACATCGAGCGCATCCGCAAGGGCGAGAAGGACCCGACGGAGATGAAGCGCCAACTGCGTCAGATCTGGCGCAAGGGCCGCAACCAGGTCGTCAAGGACTACGTCGTCTACCCATCGTTGGCCGGCAGAGGATGGCGTACGACGATGAGCGCCGACCTCACCGCGAACATCATCCGCAACCTGTGGTCGTACGTCATAATCTTCTGCGGTCACTTCCCGGACGGTGCTGTGCACTTCACCGAAGAGGAGCTCGAGGACGAGACCCGCGCGGAGTGGTACCTCCGTCAGATCCTCGGCGCGGCCAACTTCAACGGCGGCCCACTGCTGCACATCATGTCGGGCAATCTGGGATTCCAGATCGAGCACCATCTGTTCCCCGACCTGCCGAGCAATCGGTATGCCCAGATCGCCGAACGCGTCAGGGCGTTGTGCGACAAGTACGACATCCCCTACACGACCGGACCGCTGCACCAGCAGTACGGACAGGCTCTGCGCACGATCAGCAAGCTCTCGCTGCCCAACTCGATGACGAAGAGCGACGAGGTCGAGCCGCCCACCCCGCCGCGCGACCGTCGGCGCCGCACGGATGAGGAGCGACCCGCGCGCCGCCGCGAGTTGGGTGGGTGGATGCGGAGCGCCGGATGATCGCGGTCGCTGCCGGCCGAGTACCGGACATCGCAGCGCGGCGATGGGTGACGCAATGCGCGCTCAGCCGGATCTGCGGCAGTTGCGCCGAGTCGCTCAGTCGGCCGATCGCTTTCCTCGGCACGCCTGAGGAGGTCATGTGCAACGCGTTTCATCTTCCGCCGCTGCATGTCGCCTGCGCGGCCGAACTGTGCCGCGATCCCGCCGCCGATCCGTTGTGGCAGGTGGTCCTCACCGCCGGGTTCGAGTTCGTTCGCCCGGGCCGCGACGACCCCGACCAACGACCGAGATTCGAACC
>JBQCDC010000081.1:0-5547 GCA_051961575.1 Marmoricola sp. | reverse complement strand
GTAGATCGTGTGGTTGTCGACGCCGAGGCTGATCTTGCCGACGGTGCCGAACGGCCAGTTGCTGTTGACCTCTCCCGCCAATGCGACTGCATATCCGGCGGCCTTCAGGGTCGCGGTGGCCGCGTCGACGGACTGGCCTTCGACGGACGGCAGGCCGTTCTGGCTGGGCGGGTTGGGCGGCGCGACGAAGGACTCATACGGGATCAGGTCTTGGATGGCGCGCATGGCCTCGGCCCACATCGGACCGGCAACCGTAGATCCGTGCGCCACACCGTGGTTCACACCATTGAGCAGGACGTTGTTGAGCGACTGCGGGTTGCCGCTCCGGTCGACACCGGCGACGACGGCCGAGGTGGCCACGGCCGGCGTGTAGCCGTCGAACCACACCGATTCGTTGCTGTCGGTCGTACCCGTCTTGCCCGCAGAGGGCTTGTCGAGCACGAGTTGCGAACCGAAGCCGCCGGGTGCCATCACCCCCGAGAGGATGTCGTTGACACGGTCGGCGACGCCCTGGTTGACGACCTGCTTGCACTTCACCGGATAGCTCTTGAACACGCCGCCCTGGTTGTTGAGGATCGCAGCGACCGGCCGCGGTTCGCAGAACTTGCCGCGTGCGGCCATGGTCGCGTAGGCCGACGCCATCTCCAGCGGGTTCACGTCATAGACACCGAGGGTGAATGAGGGCACCTGAGCACCATCCGTGCTCGCGAACTGGACGCCCATGGCCTTCGCGAGCTTCACCGGCTGGCAGAGCCCGGTCTGGCGCTCAAGCTGGGCGAAGTAGGTGTTCACCGACTCCTGCATGCCGGTGTACATGGTCATGAAGCCATCGACCGTCGAGTTCTGCGGCGACCAGGGAGACAGCGCCGGATAAGGACCGCTGCACGTCTGGAACTGGTTCTGCGGGATGTTCACCTGGTGCGGTGAGTAGAAGCCGGTATTCGGCGGCAGGCCCTGCGTCAGCGCTGCGGTCAGGGTGAACAGCTTGAACGTCGACCCGGGCTGGAATCCCGCTGCGTCGCCGTACTGCGGATCCACTGTGTAGTTCAGGAAGGTCTGGCCGGCCCGGGAGTCGCGTCCCATCGGCCGCGACTGCGCTACCGCCAGCACGTTTCCGGTGCCGGGCTGCACCATCGCGAGGGCACCGATCGCTTGGTCGGTGGGCGCAACCGCGCTGCGCGCGGCGACGTTGGCGGCCCGCTGGAACTTCAGCCGCATCGTGGTCTTGATCGTCAGGCCACCGTTGTTGAGCAGCTGGACCCGGTCCGCGACCGAGTCGCCCAGCGCCGGGTCGGCGAGCAGGTAGCGGCGCACGTAGTCGCAGTAGAAGGAGGCGATCGAGGAGACGCAACCGTTGGGCGTCGACCTGGGCTTCAAACCGAGCGGCGCCGCGTTGATCTTGTCCGCCTCGGCCTGGGTGATGGTGCCGGTGGAGACCATCCGACCCAATACCTGGGTGCGACGGACCTTCGCGCGGTCCGGATATTGCGTCGGGTCGTAGCGTGTCGGGTTCTGAACCAGACCGGCGAGCAACGAGGCCTGGGCGGTGTTGATCTTCGAGGCCGGAATCGAGAAGTAGCGCTGCGCTGCTGCTTCGATTCCATAGGCCCCGGCGCCGAAGTAGGCGCTGTTGAGGTAGCGGTCGAGGATCCAGTCCTTGGAGTAGTGCTCCTCATAGGAGATCGCGCGGCGCAGCTCCTGGAACTTGCGCTGGTAGGTGTCCGCCAGCGCCGCGTTCCGCTCGGCCTGCGTGGTGGCGCTGTCGACCGCGGTCATCTTGGCCAGCTGCTGCGTGATCGTCGATCCACCCTGGGTCGAGGTCCCGGCCGAGTTCCGGATGAGGGCTCGCAGCGTCCCCATCAGGTCGAGCGCTCCGTGCTCATAGAAGCGTGAGTCCTCGGTGTCGAGGATGGCCTTGCGCATCACCGCGGAGATCTTGGTCAGCGGAACGTCGACGCGGTTCTGGTCGTAGAACGTGGCGATGAGATTGCCGGCCGAGTCGACCACGCGCGTGGTCTGCGAGAGGCCCTGTCCGCTGATGTCGGTGGGGATGTTCTCGAGGCTCTTTTCGACCGACTTAACGGCGAAGCTCACTGTCCACACAGCGGGAATCGCCACGCAACCGAGGAGAAGACCGACGACGGCAGCGACCGATGCCATCACGCCCAGGTGCGTGATGATCGTGTCAGTACGAGGGCGTGGGTGCGGGCTCATCGCCCGCCACTCTAGTCGTGATACCTGAGTATGCTCCGTGGCTCACGCTTGCCAGCGGTGTCACCACCCGGGTTGTGATGTTGCCGCAAAACGATCGAAATTTTGATCGGTTTGCGGCAACTTCGATCGCGTCGTCACCCCGTTGGCGGACGAAGGGTCGTCGACGACCCGTTGGCTGAGCCCGCGAGCGATCGCCGCCGCATCCCGATCGATTTCGCTGCATGTTGATCGAAATTTCGATCGGAAAGGCGCCAAATCACCACCCGGGTGGTGAAACTGCAGCCCGCGGCGGCGACCCACCACCGCCAGCCGAATGGCCATCGGAGGCATAGTCCTTCTGAACTAATGAGTATGCCGGTTTGGCGACTATTGAGCGCCCTTCAATCCAACTAATTTCATCCATGGGCCCGGATTCACCACTGATTAGTCGCCTGGGAGGGCAGGGGTGAAACCGGAGAGGGAGGGAAGAGTTATGAGTTGGAATGAGGACTGGGCCGGCGCCGCTTCTTGCCGGGGCGGCGCCCCCGATCAGCTGTTCGTCAAGGGAGCCGAACAGAACCGAGCGAAGAGTTTGTGCTTCGGATGCCCGGTTCGCGCTGAATGTCTGGCCGAGGCACTCGACAACCAGATCGAGTGGGGTGTCTGGGGAGGGCTGACAGAGCGCGAGCGCAGGGCACTGCTGAAGAACAAGCCCGAGGTCGGCTCATGGACCGCAGTGCTGCAGACCGCCATGGCGCAGCACGAGCGGGTCGCCATCTCCGCGTAATCAGCGATCTGCTTGTTGGGAGGCGAGCAGGTCACCGATGACGCGAAGGCCGTCAAGGTCGTGGACGTCGCTGGGGAGGGCGGGGACCACGACCGTGCCGACATCGGGATGGCCGGCAGCAAAGTGCTGACGGAGACGCTCCTCGCGGGAGGCGATGAGCTTCTTCTCGGCATGCAGGCGCAGGAGCCCTCGGGCCAGAGGACTTCCGGGTTCAGCGGAGTCGCGCAGCTTCTCTGCCGCGGCGTTAGCAGCGGCTTCGCTGAGCTCGGGTGCGACGTCCAGGTTGGCTCGATTGAGCACCAGCCCCGCGAGGGGCATGTCCTCGCCGCGCAGACGCTCCACGAAGTAGGCGGCTTCGCGTAGAGCATCCGGCTCCGGCGCAGCAACCACCAGGAACGCGGTTCCCGGAGCCTTGAGCAGGTCATACGTGCGCTGGGCGCGCTGGCGGAATCCACCGAACAAGGTGTCGAAGGCCGCGACGAAGGCCTGCATGTCGG
Source organism: Marmoricola sp. (assembly GCA_051961575.1). Taxonomy (GTDB): domain Bacteria; phylum Actinomycetota; class Actinomycetes; order Propionibacteriales; family Nocardioidaceae; genus Marmoricola. Next base: position 2,070 of record JBQCDC010000081.1, on the reverse strand, counting down.
ACAACACCTGAGCCCCGACGATCGTGGTGATCGCCTTCGTCACGAGACCGAAGCCCGCGGTCATCAGCTTCGCAGGACCCTTCGCCGGTGCGGTGAGCAACCTCATGAAGCGACCGTCGAGGAAGCTCGACAGGCGTTCGGGCGCGTCGAGGAAGTCGAGGGCGCTGCGCGAGGGCGGAGTGTCCACCACGATGAGATCCCAGCGACCCGAGGCCTGCGCGTCCCGGTCGAGCTGACCGAGCTTCTCCATCGCCATGTATTCCTGGGTGCCGGCGAACGAGCTGGAAACCGCGATGTAGAAGGGGTTCTCCAGGATCTGCTTGGCCTTCTCGGGGCTGGCCTGGTTGATGACGACGTCGTCGAACGTCCTCTTCATGTCCAGCATCATCGCGTCGAGCGCGCCCGGGCCGCCGACGTCCGGAACCTCGCGTGGGGTGTTGTCGAGCGCTTCGATACCCATGGACTGGGCGAGGCGTCGAGCCGGATCAATGGTCAGCACGACGACCTTGCGACCCTGCTCCGCAGCACGTAGGGCGAGCGCGGCGGACGTGGTGGTCTTGCCGACGCCGCCGGCACCGCAGCACACGACGATGCGCAGCGACGGATCGGCCAGGAGCGCGTCCACGTCGAGCGCGCCGGCGACGTGGGTGCGGGCCAGCAGCGGGTTCAGCCGAGGCTTGGACTTGGCCGCGCGGGACGTGCTGCTCATATGAGTCCCTGTTCGCAGAGTGCCTCGGCCAGATCGGCGATGCCGGTCAGATCTGCGCCTCCGGGCAGGCGCGGCAACTCGTAGATCGGGGCCTTGGCTTCGTTGAGCCGATCGCGCTGGGCGTCCTCGAGCTCGCGGCGCTCCGCGTGGTCACGACCTCCCGCGATGAGCTCGGTGAGCAGCTCGGGCGTCGGCATCAGGCCGGCCTCCTTGAGGCGAGCGTCGAGCAGCCCCTCGTCGACGGCGCCGTCGAGCAGAGCTGCGCGATCCTCGGCGTCGAGGACCTGGGGACGGACGAGGTTCACGATGACCGCACCGACGGGAAGGCCGTGGCTCTGCAGCTCGGCGACGCCGTCGATCGTCTCCTGGACGGGCATCTCCTCGAGGATCGTGACCAGGTGGACCGCGGTGCGCTCGGAGTGCAGCAGCGTCATCACGGTGTCGGCCTGGTTCTTGATCGGTCCGACCTTGGCGAGCCCGGCGAGCTCACCGTTGACGTTGAGGAACTGGGCGATGCGACCGGTCGGCGGGGCATCGAGAACGATCGCGTCGTAGGTGCGCGCGCCCTTGTTGCGCGAGTTCCGCTTGGCGGCCTCGTAGACCTTGCCGGTGAGGAGCACGTCGCGCACACCCGGCGCGATCGTGGTGGCGAACTCGATGACGCCGAACCGGTCCAACGCCTTTCCGGCGCGGCCGAGTCGGTAGTACATGTCGAGGTACTCGAGCAGGGCGGCCTCGGCGTCGATCGCGATCGCGTAGACGTCGCCGTGACCGGACTGCTCGCCGCGCGCGATCAGGCGTTCTTCGTAGGGCAGCGGTGAAATGTCGAAGACCTGCGCGATGCCCTGGCGCCCCTCGACCTCGCAGAGCAGCACGTTCTTTCCGCGGGAGGAGAGGGCCAGGGCGAGAGAGGCGGCGATCGTGGTCTTGCCCGTACCGCCCTTGCCGGTGACGACGTGCAGGAGCGCGTCGGAGAAGTCACGGTCGGGCATGCAAGCGATCCTAGGACCCTCCGCTATTTCACGAACGTTCCGCTCATCGACCCGTCGACCCACCAGGATCCGCTACCCGAGCACGCCACAGCGATCTGGATCGGACCGGACGTCGTGGTGTAGATGCGACCGGTGCTGGTCACCTCGTAGTAGTCCGTGCCGGAGCTCGTCATCTGGTAGGTGGCGGTGAGGTAGTTGGGCGTCTGCGAGGCGCTGACACTCCCGTTGGGGTAGGCCACCTTCCCGAATCCGGTGATCCAGATCATCGGCTTGACACCGGTCGGAACCTGCAGCCGGAGATTGACGGAATCGATCCACAGAACGTGTCCCGTCGGGTAGGTGAAGAAGGTCGACGGGTAGCTGTTGCAG
>JBQCDC010000080.1:0-5026 GCA_051961575.1 Marmoricola sp. | reverse complement strand
CGGCCCTGGGCCTCGGGCTGACGGGCAACACCCTCGATGTAGGACGAACCCGCGAGACCGTCACCGATACCAGCGCCGATAGCACCACCGGCGAGGGCGAGACCGCCGCCAACGAAGGCGCCGGCGAGGGTGATGGCCTGCTCTGTGGTCTTGACTGCCATTTCTCTCCTTGGTTTCGACGCCGGTCATCGGCGCCTGTTGTTTACCTCTTGTGCGGTTGAGCTGTTGTTCGGTTGAACAGAGCGCTCAGGCCGCGAGCTTTTGGGGTTCTTCGTGTGTTTCGTGTTCGTCGTGCGACTCGTGGTCATCGTGACCAGCGCCCGCCATCGCGAAGTACAGGACCGTCAGCAGCGCGAAGATGAACGCCTGCAGACCACCGATCGCCATGTCGAAGAGCTTCCACAGGATGTTCGCGATCGGCATACCGGCGTACCACGGGATCGCAGCGATCAGCGCGAGCATGATGCCACCGGCGAAGATGTTGCCGAAGAGTCGAAGCGCGAGCGTGATCGGCTTGACGAGCTCTTCGAGGATGTTGAGCGGCAGCAGCCACGGGTAGGGCTGCAGGAAGTGGCTGAAGTAGCCCTTGAATCCCTTGGTCCGGATGCCGAAGACCCAGACGCTGACGACGGCGAAGATCGCCATGGCGTAGGTCAGGTTCGTGTCCGCTGTGGGCGCGGGCAGCGCGTGCAGGCGGCCGTCACCGAACTCGGAGGGGATCAGCTCGAGCCAGTTGGCGATCAGGATGAAGAAGAAGAGCGAGATCGCGAGGGGTGCCACATAGGGGTGCACCTTGCCGAGGTTGTCCTCGACCTGGCGGTTGACCTCACCGACCACGCTCTCCCAGATGATCTGGAGCTTGGTGGGCACGTGGTCCTCGGTCTTCTTGGTCAGCACGCTGCGAACCAGGAAGCCCAGAAGCAGGACGATGACGCCGGCGACCAGCGTGCTCGTGACCGTGTCGAGATTGACCGTCAGGCCGAACCAGTCGCGCGTCGGGTGGACGCCCGGCTCGATGTGGATCTCGGCGGGAAGGTTCGCGATCACGCGTTCTTCAGCTCCTTAAGCAACGGAAGGGCGGTCATCACCAGGGCAATAAGACGGAAGATGGCAAGCGCCAACAAGAGCGCGATGCCATCCGGGTAGAAGGCTACAGCGACGCCGATCGCGATCGCGGTCAGGCCCGTCAGCCGGACGATGGTGGAACGGGTGAGGGCTCCGCGCGTGACCTCGCGGCCGGAGTTGATGGTGCGCTGGCCCCAGTACTCGGCGGCGAGGTGGTTGACCAGGCCGAGCAGGATGCCGCCGGCGATGCAGCCGGCGAGGATCCAGTCCCCGTACTGACCGACGAAGAGGCCGAGCACGGCCAGCACGATCGCCACCAGCGTCACCTTGCGCTGTGCGCCGAGGACCTCACGGAACGTATGCACCTTGTTGCTCACCCCCTACACCCCACTACTGCCGAAGCGCCGCACGAACCCGGAGGACGAAACCGACACAGCCGAGAACGACGCCGAGCGCGACACCGACGAGAACCCCTGCTGGCGAGGTGTGCGCGACGTCATCGAATCCGAGACCGAGGAGCATTCCGCCGACGACGCCGCCGACCAGGAGCCCACCAAGGCTCGCGAGGTCGCGGCCGCGGAGGCCAGCGTTGTCGTCGTCATCGGCCATCCACAGAGGTCGCTTTCGATATGGTCCACGCGTACGCTCAAGAGCGCCATTTGTGCGGGGGTTTGACGCCTGCGCGTCGAGGCGGACGTTATCACAGGAGTGCGCTCAATCGAGAACCGGGAGACCCTCCTCAGGCATCCCCGATCGGGCCCACTGGGGTGTGCTCTCCACCAGTCGGAGATCCCCCTGTGTCGCGTCCCCGGACTCGCGGTACCGCGAACGTGACGATGAGGGTGATGACCAGGCCCGCGCCGAGCGTGATCCAGACGTAGAGACCGGAGTAGAGGCTCACGGTGACGGCCCCGAAGGCGATCAGGGCAGCCCAGCACCACATCACCACGACGGCCCTCTGCTGACTGTGGCCCAGCTCCAGCAGGCGGTGGTGCAGGTGCTCCTTGTCCGGGTGGTAGAACGCCTGCCCACGCCGGGTGCGCCGCACTACGGCGAGGACCAGGTCGAGCAGCGGCACGACGAAGATCGCCAGCGGTAGCACGAGCGGCAGCAGTGTCGGGAGGAAGTTCGGTGATCCGAGCCCCGAGCCACCCTGGAGCTGGACGGTGGCGAATTGGCCGGTGAGGCTCAGCGCCGACCCCGCGAGCACCAGTCCGAGAAGCATCGAGCCCGAGTCGCCCATGAAGATGCGTGCGGGGTAGAGGTTGTGCGGCAGGAAGCCCATGCAGGCACCGGCGAGGGCCGCGCAGAGAAGGGCCGCCGTGATGGCCAAGGTCTCACCGCTGCTCGCCGCCAGGTCGTAGGAGAAGGCGAAGAAGGCCACCGCCCCGATCAGCACGACTCCCCCGGCAAGCCCGTCCAGGCCGTCGACGAAGTTCACCGCGTTCACGGTGCCGACGACCAGCACGATCGTGAAAAGTGCGGACTGGATCGGGAGCAGCGACAGCTGGCCGTAGCCGGGTATGGCGATCGAGAAAAATTGCACACCCTGGAAGACCATGAAGCCGACCGCGAGCAGCTGTCCGATCAGCTTGGTGATGGCGTCGAGCTCGATCAGGTCGTCCAGCGCTCCGACCGCACAGATGATCAGTCCCGCCAGCAGCACCGTGCGAGCGTCGTGGAAGACCTGGTCGTGCGCTCTGCTCAGGAACGGAAGGTGGGCGGCCACCAGGATGCCGGCGGCCAGTCCCCCGAGCATGGCGATGCCGCCGAAGTAGGGGATCGGGATCTCGTGGACATCGCGGTCGCGGACCCGCGCCACCGCTCCGAGGCGACTGGCCAGCTCACGCGCGACCACGCAGAGCAGATAGGCGACCGCCGCCGAGACCGCCGCTACCAGGAGATATTCACGCACGAGCCGGGTCTCGTCACTCGGATTCGGCCGGGGCGCCGAAGTGACCCAGTTCGATGTCGTGGGCGGCCAGCGCTTCCGACAGCACCGCAGTCTTGAGCGCCCCCTCGCGCAGGATGCGCGGTTGCATCTGCGTGCAGTCGAGGATCGTCGAGCTCTCTCCGTGCGGCGACGCGCCGGCGTCGAGGATCACGGCGGTGGCCGGGCCGAGCATGTCGTTGGCGCTGGCCGCGTCCAGCGCCGCGGGCTGACCCGACAGATTGGCCGACGACACGGCGAGCGGTCCGGTCCTACCCAGGACCTCGAGGGTGACCTCGTCGCGGGGCATGCGGACCGCGACTGTGCCCCGGGTGTCACCCAGGTCCCATTGCAGCGACGACTGCTGGTTGCACACGACGGTCAACGGGCCGGGCCAGAACTCGTCGACCAGCGCGTGGACCCAGTTGGGGATGTCGCGAGCCAGCGCGTTGATGGTGCCGACGCTGGAGATCAGCACGGGTGGCGGCATCTCGCGACCTCGGCCCTTGGCCCCCAGAAGGCTCATCACCGCGAGCGGCGAGAACGCGTCGGCGGCGATGCCGTAGACGGTGTCGGTCGGAAGGATGACCAGTTCGACACGACGGAGTGCGCCGGTCGCCGCCGCGATGCCCTCTTCGCGCTCGATGGGGTTCGAGGTGTCGTAGATGCGAGCCACGGGTCGAGGTTACCGAGCGCCAAGCGAGTCTTGCTCGCTTGGCCGAGTGGCCGAGAACCCGTTGACGAACGAAGTGAGGATCACAGAGGTCATCGTGCCAGTCGTGCTGTGAGGAATCGGGGACGTCGGTTCAAATCGGGATGGTCGCGGACGTCGGTCCAGCGCCCGGCGGCGGTGAAGACCGCGGGAGCCGACTCGCCCTGGGCGTCGGCGTGCTCGGCGCCGACCACACCACCGCTCACCAGCAGGCGGGACGCCGTTGCTTCGAGCGCTCGCATCGCGTCGAGCCCGTCCTGACCGGAGAAGAGCGCCAGGTGCGGGTCGTGGTCGCGGGCCTCGCGGGCGACCGACTCCCACGCCTCGAGCGGAATGTACGGCGGATTGCAGACCACGACGTCCACGGTGCCGTCGAGGTCGGGGAACGCCGACGCCAGGTCGCCCCGCACGAGACGGACGCCGGTGTCCGCCAGGTTGCGCTCCGCCCATGAGTAGGCGGCCTCATCGAGCTCGATCGCGTGCACGACGGCGGTCGGCACCTCGTGCGCGATGCTCTTCGCGATCGCTCCGGACCCGGTGCAGAGGTCGACCACGATCGGGACCCGCCCCGCTGCTTGGATCCGCGACGCCTCGTCGATCGCCCATCCCGCGAGCAACTCGGTCTCCGGTCGCGGAACGAAGACGCCCGGACCCACAGCGAGCTCGATGTAACGGAAGTGCGCCTCACCGGTGAGGTGCTGGAGCGGCTCCCGCGCAGCGCGCCGCTCCACGAGGGCTTCGAAGTCGGACGCCTGGTCCGCTGTGATGTCCACCGTCGAGACCAGCGCGCGCTGCGTCCCGGTCACGAAGGCGAGCAGCGCGCCGGCGTCGTGCTCGGGGCTCGCCACGCCACCTGCCGCGAGGCGCTCCTCGGCGGCCCTCAGCAGGGTGCGGGCATCAGTCACCGACGGCCTCGAGGCGCGCGGCCATGTCTGCCTGGACGCAGCTCTGGATGACCGGCTCGAGGTCACCGTCGAGAACCTGGTCGAGGTTGTAGGCCTTGTAACCGGTGCGGTGGTCGGTGATGCGGTTCTCCGGGTAGTTGTAGGTGCGGATCCGCTCGGCGCGGTCGACCGTGCGCACCTGGGAGCGACGCGCGTCGCTGGCCTCCGCATCGGCCGCCTCCTGGGCCGCGGCGAGCAGGCGGGCACGCAGCACGCGCATCGCGGAGTCCTTGTTCTGCAGCTGCGACTTCTCGTTCTGGCAGCTGACCACGATGCCGGTGGGCAGGTGGGTGATGCGCACGGCGGAATCGGTGGTGTTCACGCTCTGCCCGCCGGGACCGCCGGAGCGGAACACGTCGATCCGGAGGTCCTTCT
>JBQCDC010000079.1:0-2987 GCA_051961575.1 Marmoricola sp. | reverse complement strand
AAGCATGCCGGCGTGGTGGGCGGCCACACCGCGGCTGAGCGCGTCGGCGAACTCGGCATAGCCGAGGATCTCGAGGTCCTCCTCGGGCAGGTGCGCGCAATGCTCCTCGACGTAGCGGCGGATCTCGTTGGCCTCGCCGGGTGTCGTCAGGCGGAGGTTGGAGTGGAGGCACTGCTGAACGGCGGCATCGCAACCGGCGCGGCTGAAGATGAACACGATCGCGGGCAGCAGTCCGGCGCGGTCCAGCTGGTCGACGATGCCGGTACGCGACGGGATCCAGACCCGCCGACCGTTGCCGACGTTGCGTTGCCCCTTACCGCTCCCCCGGGGTGAACGCCGGTCGCGCATCTGGCGGCTCGCCCAGTCGTCGCGGGCGACGCGGAGAAGCTCCGGATTGACCTTGGGGTTCTCGTGACGGTTCGTCGGCAGCGCGTCTGCGTCGAAGAGGTCGTACATCCTCTTGCCGACCACGACGTGCTGGTACAAGGGAACGGGTCGAGTCTCCTCGAGGATCGTCCTCGTCGAGCCACGAACGGTCGCGAGCCAGTCGCCGAACTCCTCCGCGTTGCTGACGGTCGCAGACAGCGCCACGATCGCCACGGACTCGGGGAGGTGGATGATCACCTCTTCCCAGACGGCTCCGCGGGAACGGTCTGCCAGGTAGTGGACCTCGTCCATGACCACGAAGGCGAGCCCGGTGAGTGCTCGTGAGCCCTCGTAGAGCATGTTGCGCAGCACTTCGGTGGTCATCACGATCACGTCGGCGTCGCCATTGATGGCGTTGTCCCCGGTCAGGAGGCCGACCTTCTCGACGCCGTACTTCACCTGGAGCTCGTGGAACTTCTGGTTCGAGAGCGCCTTGATGGGCGTCGTGTAGAACGCCTTGCGCCCCGCCTCGAGCGCGAGATGGACGGCGAACTCGCCCACCAGCGTCTTGCCCGAGCCGGTGGGCGCCGCGACCAGCACCGAGTGCCCGTCGGCGAGTTCGCCACAGGCCCGCTCCTGGAACGGGTCAGGCTTGAAGGAAAGCCCTTCTACGAAGGACAGATAGCGAGGGTCCAGGGACCGGAGAGCGTTCACGGAGTGATGATCCGAAGGGCGGCGGGAACGACCTCAACCGTCAGAGGCAGCGGCGCGATGGGCTCGCCATCCGCATAGGCGGTGATGCCCGAGGCCGCGATCGTGATCTTCTTTCCGCGCCAGCGGTGGAACTTCGGGTGGTGGACATGCGTCCCCTTGAATACCAGCGGGAACGTGGTCAGCAGCTCTCGCGTGCTGCCGGGCCCGATCACGACGAGATCCAGCAGTCCGTCCTCGGCGTCGGCTCCTTCGGCGATCCGCATTCCGCCGCCGTAGGAGCTCGTGTTGCCCACTGCCAGGGTGGTCGCCTCGAACGTGAGCTCCTCGCCATCGATCTCGACGCGGTAGGAGATCGGCTCGAAGGAGCGCAGAGCGGCGATCGTGGCCAGGTTGTAGCGCATCTGGCCCTTGGGCCAGGACATCCGGTTCACGCGCTCGTTCACGATCGCGTCCAACCCTCCGGCGAGCACGCTGATGAAGTACGTCGGGCCGACCCTGCCCAGGTCGATCGTGCGGGCGTGGCCGGCGATGATCGCGTTCACGGCAGCGACCGGGTCTTCGCGCGGGATGCCGAAGTACCTCGAGACGTCGTTGCCGGTGCCCGCCGGAACGACGCCGAGCGCGGTCTCCGTTCCGGCTAGAGACTGGATGGCGAGGTGCACCATGCCGTCTCCGCCCACCACGACCAGCGTGTCGACACCCTCGGCGACGCAGGCATCGGCGAGGGCACGTGCCTCCTCGGCCGTGCGACCCTGCAGACGACGCACCGACGCTCCTGAGTTCTGCAACCGCGGAACGACGAGGTCGTCCAGCCCGGCGGCTCTCCCCTTGCCCGATGTGGGGTTGGTGAGGACGGCGATCTGGCGGGTCACGAGGTCACCCTATCCAGTGCCTCAGAGCGGCGATTTCTCGTCGTCGGCCCACTGGGGCTTGGTGTTGCCGCGGCGTCGATCGACCGTTCGGGCGATGAACTCAGCGATCAGGAACAGCGCGGTCAACGGGAAGGCAAGCAGAAGCATCGAGACCGGGTCGGGTGACGGCGCAGCGAGGGCGGCGAAGATGAACGCTCCCACGACGATCGCCGGTCGTTGCTTGCTCAGAGCTCGGCCCGACACCACGCCGGCGAGGTTCAGCATCACCACGAACAGAGGGGCGACGAAGGCGAACCCGAAGGCCAGCAGCATCTTCACCACGAAGGTGAGGTAGCTGGAGATGTCGACCAAGCTCTGCACGCCGTGCGGAGTGAACGAGATCAGGGCGTCGAGGCCCTTCGGGAGCACCAAGTAGCCCGTCGCGACGCCGAGCAGGAACATCGGCCCGGCGAACGCGGCGAAGAGCCGCGTCCAGTGGCGCTCGTTGGCGTGCAGGCCGGGCATGATGAACGCCCAGATCTGGTAGAGCCAATACGGCGAGGTCGCCACGAGAGCGGCGAGTCCGCACAGCTTGAACTGGAGCGAGATCGCGCCGGCGACGCCCTGGATCACCGGCATCGTCTGCTTGTGGTCCTTGGTGAGGACCGAGCGCGCCTCGTTGTAGGGGTGCAGGAGCAACTGGAACAGGTCGTCGTAGTAGATGAACGCGATGATGAAGGCGATCAGCAGGACCACGGCGACCCGGAGCACGCGCGCACGCAACTCACGGAAGTGGTCGATGAGGGCCATCTGGCCGCCCTCGCCCACAGGTCCCTGCGGTCCTCGGAAGATTCCGAGGACTCCCTTCGCCTTCACGCCCGGCGTCCCGCGTAGATCGCGTGGACGTTGCTGACGTGGCTGCGGAACTGCTCGGCCCAATCAGCCGGTGCGACGAGAGTTCCGTGGGGAGCCATGCCGAGCAGGGTACGGAACAACCACTGCTGATCGGCAACGCGCATTGTGATGTCCAGGCCGCCGTCCGAGGCCTCCGACGAG
>JBQCDC010000078.1:0-3236 GCA_051961575.1 Marmoricola sp. | reverse complement strand
GGAGGTCTGAGTGCCGACCCCCGCGTAGGTGTCGAGAGCAAAGCTCCAACGACTGCTCCTGCGTTCATCAGGTGTTCCGCGGATCGACTGGCTTCCCCACCAGCCGACAGTTGAAAAGTACGACTGCGACCCGCGCGAACTTGGGCGACACGCCCGAACGATGGGTGAAGGGTCTATGAACCGTAACGACGCTCGCGGGCCGCGTAGGCGCGGATCGCACGCAGGAAGTCGACGCGACGGAAGTCCGGCCAGTAGGCCTCGCAGAAGTAGAACTCGCTCTGCGCGCTCTGCCAAAGGAGGAAGCCGCCGAGACGCTGCTCGCCGGAAGTGCGGATCACGAGGTCCGGGTCGGGCTGGCCTTTGGTGTAGAGGTGCTCGGCGATGTGCTCGACGTCGATGACCTCGGCGAGCTCCTCCAGCGTGGTGCCCTTCTCGGCGTGCTCGTGGAGGAGCGAGCGCACGGCGTCGGCGATCTCTCGACGACCGCCGTAGCCGACCGCGATGTTGACGAGGATGCCGTCGAGGTCGCCGGTCGCCTCCTCGGCCGCCTTGAGGTCGTTGCGGAGGTTCGCGGGCAGCAGGTCGAGGGCGCCCACCGGATGCAGTCGCCATTGGCGCTTGCTGGCCAGCTGCTCGACCACTTCTCGGATGATGTTCAGCAGAGGTTCGAGCTCGGCGGCCGGGCGGTTGAGGTTGTCGGTGGACAGCAGCCACAGCGTGACCACCTCGACACCGACCTCCTCACACCAGGTGAGCAGCGGCTCGATGTTGGCCGCGCCGGCGCGGTGTCCGTGCTCGGTGTCGGCACCGACCTGCTTGGCCCAGCGGCGGTTACCGTCGAGCATGACGCCGACGTGGCGCGGCACCTGATCGGTCGGCAGGTGCCGTACGACGCGGGACTCATAGACCGGGTAGAGAACCCGGCGAACCGCATCACGTAGACCTGCCACGTCGATCAAGGCTACTAGTCCGGTCGCGTAAATTGTCCGCATGCAGGATGCGACCAAGCCGACCGACCCATCAGGGCGGCACACGCTTGCCGCCAGCGTCGACAAGGCCGTCGAGCGGGTCGCCGACAAGCTCGAGGAAGTGAAGCCCGTCCTCCGGGGGTGGATCCACGCCGGCATGATCCCGCTGCTGACCGCCGCGTTCGCCGTCCTGATCGCGCTGTCCCCCACCGCGCTGACCCGCGTCGGGTCGTCGATCTATGCCGCCAGCGCGATCCTGTTGTTCTCGGTGTCCGGGCTCTACCACCGCGGCAACTGGCAGCCGAAGCTGATGGCGTTCTGGCGCCGCTTCGACCACGCGAACATCTACATCTTCATCGCCGGCACATACACGCCGCTCGCGTTCCTCTACCTGCACGGCGGGGCGCGATGGGCGTTGTTCGGGATCGTGTGGGGATGCGCACTCGCCGGCGCGATCTTCAAGATCGTGATGCCGAACGCCCCTCGCTGGATCTCCACACCGCTCTACATCGCGCTCGGTTGGGTCGTCGTCTTCTTCATCCCCGACTTCATCGACGGTGCTCACCATTTCTCGGCCTGGGTGAACATCTCGTGCTTGGTGCTGGTGGCGGTGGGTGGCGTGCTCTATACGCTCGGTGGCGTCGTCTACGCCGCGAAGAAGCCGAACCCGTCACCCACGATCTTCGGCTTCCACGAGGTCTTCCACACCTTCACCGCGGCGGCCTTCGTGGTCCAGTTCGTCGCGGTCTCGTTCGCGACCTACGAGCTGCGCTGACCGGAGGTTGAGGAGGCCGAAGGCCGTCACGAAACCAGCAGATCGCTTAGCTCTTCGACCGTTGTCACCGGTCGCTGGCAGGTGAGGTTGCGGCAGACGTAGGCAGCGGGTTGTCCGTCGATCTCGCCGCGCGAGGCCAACAGGCCGTCGCGATGTTGGGCCGCCTGCGCCGACGTCGCGACCATCACCACGGCGCTGGGCACCGTGCGAGCCTCGGCCGCGAGCGCGTCCCGCGCCTCCCCCACATCTCCGACGACGGCGATCTCGATCGGCCCGCTCGTCATCGACTCGGCGGCGGCGAGCGCCCACCCCGCGAATCGCGGCGATTGGGTCGCAAGAGCCGCGCTCACTGCGAGAGCTTCCTCTGCAACGCCGCGGTGCCGCTCGGATCCGGTGATCGCCGCGTAGGTCACCAGCGCGTGGATCACCGCCGACGATCCGCCCGGACTCGCGTTGTCGCTGGGGTCGCGCGGACGAGCGACCAGCGCCTCAGCGTCGTCGGCCGTGTCGTAGAAACCACCATCGGGGGCACGGAAGTGGGTGATCGCGCTGTCGAGCAGAGCGCCTGCGCGCACGATCCAGACGGGATCAGTGCTCACCTGGGCCAGGTCGAGGTAGCCCTGCGCCACGCAGCCGTAGTCCTCGAGCACGCCCATGGCGTCACTGGCGCGCCCGTCCCTCGACACCCTGAGCAGGCGATCGTCGACGGTGTGCACACCGAGGAGCAGGTTCGCGGCATCGAGTGCCGCGGTAAGTAGGTCATCGCGTTTCAGGGCGACGGATGCCGCGCAGAATCCAGAGATCGCCAGGCCGTTCCACGCGGCGACCACCTTGTCGTCTCGGGCTGGCGCGGTCCTCTTCGCGCGTGCCTCGAACAGGGATCGACGCACTCGGTCGAGCCGCTCCAGGTCCTCCGGACGGTGCCGGAGTTGGAGCGTCGAGGTGCCGTGCTCGAAGGTGCCAGCCTCGGTGACGTTGAAGGTCTCTGCCGCCCAGGAGCCATCCGTCTCACCGAGAACCTCGATGAGCTGCGCGGGCGTCCAGGCGTAGAACGCGCCTTCGACTCCATCGGTATCCGCATCGAGGGCGGAGGCGAAGCCACTCTCGGGAGTGCGGAGCTCAGCGAGCATGAAGTCCGCGGTCTGCTCGGCGATTCGCACGTTGCCCGCCTGTGCATACAGCCTGAGCAACTGCGCGTTGTCGTAGAGCATCTTCTCGAAGTGCGGCACCACCCAGCCGCGATCCACCGAGTAGCGCGCGAAGCCGCCGCCGAGCTGGTCGCACATGCCCGATCCGGCCATCGCCTGCAGGGTGCGAGCCAGCATGTGCGCCGCCTGGCGACCGGTATCGCTCTCCGAACCGACGCGGTAGGCGTAGCGACGCAGGAACTCCAGCACCATCGACGGCGGGAACTTAGGCGCCGCCCCGAAGCCGCCCGCCATCGGGTCGAACTGGTTCGCGAGCGATTGCACCGCCTGGTCCAGGTCGGCTTC
>JBQCDC010000077.1:0-7429 GCA_051961575.1 Marmoricola sp. | reverse complement strand
TCCCGCTCGGCCATCCATACTCGATCCGCACAGCCAGCACAGAGGGCGCTCCCCGGCTCTGGTGCGCGCGAGCACATGTCGCAGGTCACGGCGGGCTTGTCGGGCCACGCAAGCTCTCTCATCGGTACTGTTCCTTTCCTTCGGGCCATGCGATCGACCCGTTCTTCTGCCAGCAGAGCCGCGCACCTGAGTTGACGCAGTACGCGGGCGGGTTGGGTGCATCGGAGTGCGCCCAGACGGTGATGCCGGTCATGGTGACAGGCTCGATGGGCTTGCCGCAGTTGGCGCAGGTCATCGCTTCTCCTTCCAGAGCGAGGGTGGGCAGCCAGCGTCGCGCTCGCCCCGCCAGATCAGCCACGCGAGCCAGAGGACGAAGGCGAGCGGGAAGAATGCCCCGCCGAACGCGGACGCCGAGCAGAGGAGGATGAACGCGGCGACAGCCATCCAGCCCCAGCGGATGCGGAGCCATGGCGGGTGGCAGACGGAGCGGGGGAGGCGGGGGGTCATGGGGTTGCCTCGGCGAGAACTCGGCCGGCGACGTACCGAACGACGTTGACCGTGACCGCATTACCGCACTGCTTGTAGCGCTGCGTGTCGCTGCCGATCGTCCACTCATCCGGGAAGCCTTGGAGCCGTTCACACTCGATCGGGGTTAGGCGCCTGATCTGGGATCCAACAGAGATCTTCGGCACCTCAGCGCCACCCGTCGATGCGCCACCAGTGGAGATCGTGGGCGACAAACCAGCCGGGTCATACAACCGTTGCGACTGGCTGCGCTGCCCGGTCAGTTCCAGGATCGTCATTCCGCTGTGGTTGCCCCCACTGTGGCCGCCTGCTGTGAGTGTGCGAGCAACTGCGGGTTCTGTTGTGAGGCCGACTGTTGAATACGGGTTACTCGGTCGCGGGGAAGGAAATACTTTGGGTCTGGGTGTTCCTCCAAGATTGCCGACAAGGTACACCCGTTCTCGGGACTGGGGGACGCCGTAATCCTTGCTGTTGAGTACCTGCCACTGGACGTCATACCCCAGCCCATCAAGGGTGCGGAGGATGGTTCGGAAAGTCTTCCCCTTGTCGTGGCTGATGAGCCCCTTGACGTTTTCGAGGATGAAGAACCGGGGTTGGCGGGCGTCGAGGATGCGGGCGATGTCGAAGAATAGTGTTCCGCGAGTGTCTTCGAATCCGAGTCGCTTTCCTCCGATGCTGAAGGCCTGGCAGGGAAATCCACCAACGAGAAGATCGAACTCTGGAAGGGTATGGGGGTTGATGAGAGTGGCGTCGCCGTAGTTGTCATGGGTGAAGTGCTCCTCGTAGGTAGCAATCGCATGCTTGTCGATCTCGGAATATCCGACGCATTCCGCCGTCATTCCGAGATCCGCTGCGGCCTGTTCGATGCCTAGCTCGAAACCGCCGATCCCTGAGAACATCGAGAAGTACCTCACCTCGGCTCCCACAGCCTCTCGAGCCCCTTGATCCCGTGCAGCGTCATGTCCGCCCACCCTGTCCGCTTCCGCCGTTCGAGGATGTAGCCGATGACCTCGCCCCGGACGTGCTCCTCCAGCCGAGCAGCAGCCTCTAGGTCCACCTGGGGCTGTGGTGCAGCACTCCCGCATTCCCCGCCGTCGATCCGAGGCGGGAGTGTGCCGTTCTTCCGCCGCGTCTCGTAGTCGTGCTTGCACAGCCCACGGCCGACGTGCAGGATCGTCCCCGGATGGTCGGAGGCGGCCTCGTGCCGCGAACGGAACAGCCGCCCGCAGTCGGTGCATCTGGACGGCGCGCTCGCCCGATACCGCGCCCGCTCGTAGCACGTCCCGCACATGCCATGCCCCTGGTGCCACTCGTAGCCCTCGGGAGGCTTGATGTAGGGCCTGCGGGTCATCAGGCGCACGCCGCAGTCCACGCAGTTGTCCGGCCGGGTCCGCCTGACCGGCTTGTGCGCTTTCAGTGGGCCTTGCATCATGGCTCGACCCCCATCCACTCGGCATGCTGGCGTGCCCTCTGATGCTCGGCTCGGGCGCGGATCGCGGCCTGCTCGGCGAGGAGGCCGGTCAGGCGCAGACTGGGCAGGTCGCCGGGACCGATGCGCGGCGGTCGCTCGGGGCGTTCCGGCCTCTTGCGCTCGACGATCTCGCCATCCATGGGCACGCCGTCGGGCTTGGCGCCACGGAGCCGTCGGGCGGTCATGAAGCGGGCGAGGTGGGCGGCGGTGGAATGCTCCTCGGCGTTGGCCATCACTTCCTCCTCGCGCGCGCGTCCCGAGCCTCACGCAGCCGCCGCACCACGCGGATGCACTCGGCGCAGCACTCCTCGGGCTGGATCTCGTCGTGGCCCGAGCCCGCATACTCGTAGGGCCTCCCCTCAGGGAGGCCCGTGCGCTTGGTTCTGGATGCTCTCGGCGGCTCAGTTCTGTGCGGCGCGGCCGCACCAGCTGGTCCAGCGCACCCGCCTCTGGCCGCGGCCCATGTAGACCACGACGACGGGGCTGATGTAGTACTTCTGGTGCGCGAGCCACGCCCGCTGGCGGTTGAAGTCGCGCACCTCGTACTCGGCGCCGAGCTCGTCCAGCTTGGCGAGGGTCTGGGCGGTTCCGGGGCAGTCGGGGGTGGTGTACACATCGAAGCGGACGGGGTCAGTGGACATAGAAGCCTCCCTGGTCAAGGGAGCGCCTGAGGTAATCGATCCAGTTCGCCCACCACTGCGTCTCGGTGATCTCCCGCGTTTCTTTCGAGATCTCAGCCGGACGCGCATCCCATGCGGCCAGCGCGGCCCGGATCTCGTCGGGCGTGACGTGCCAGCCGTCGTTTGAGCCGAGCTTGTGGCCGGGGATCGTGGGCGGCTCGTCGGGCGAGTGGTATGTGCGGATCGGGGCGGATTCACGCTCATATTTCTCGTCTGCCTCATCGTCAGGCAAGCTGTCATCCCACGCGGGCCACTTCATAACCTCGTCGCCGCTGACCGAGGGCCAGTGCTCCATGCCCAGTTCCTGCATTGCGTCGGAGCAAGCGCTCATGCCCCATGCGTTGAGACGGAAGTGGGAAGGATTGTCGAGCTTATCGGCCTCCAGAATGCAGCTCCAGTACTCGCGCTCGCGGTCGTCGTGATCCGCAGGGTCGGGCGTCTTGTGCTTGATCCGATTGATGGCGTCGGCCTTGAGCGTGTCTCCGATCTTCCACGCTTGATCGCGCAACTCCTTGGCCTTGGCCTGATCCTCGGGCGAGACCTCGGGCTTCTCGACCATCCTCATGTCGTAACCCACTACGCCTCCACCCCCGCCATCCCCTGGAACGTCACGATCAGCACGTCCGCCTCTTCGGCGGTCAGTTCCCGAGCCGTCTTCTTCTCTCCGAGCTGCTCGGCGATCGCCGCCGACTTCTGCGCCGACGTCGCGTGGCCGAGGGCGTTGAGTGCGGTGACGAGGGCAGCGATCTGGGCTTCGGAGGCAAGCTCGCCGGTCTGCTCCGGCTCAGCCTGTGGCACCAGCCGCGACGCCGCGGTGCGCTTCGGCGGCGCGGGCCGCTCGCCGAGGTCTTCGAGCTCGACCTCCTCGACGGAGTACGCGAGGCCAGTGAGCACGTCCGGCGCGATGGTCCGGCACGCCTCGGCCTGCGCCTTCGCGGTGAGCATGGCGATCGGGTCGGACTCGTACTTCTTGTTCGAGGTGTAGCCCGCCTTCTTGGCCCGCTCGATGGTCCACGTGAACTCGGACCACTCGCTCTGGCCCTTGCGCCGCGCGGCGACCGTGACGCTCGTGTCGTCGGCCCCGGTGCGGACCACCTCGTGCCCGGCGCGCAGCACGAGGGCCACCATCGTCCGGGCGTACAGCGCGGGCTTGCCCTGCACGACGAAGATGTTCGCCAGCGCGTTCATCGGGTCGAGGCCGAGGGACTTGCCAGCCAGGATGGCCGCCGCCGCCGCCTCGGGCTTGCCGCGGAAGCTCGCCGGGACGAACTCAGTCCCACAGAGTGCGGTCCCGAGCCGGTGCGCTGCGTCGAGCTCCTGCGCCCACTGGACGAGCTCGACCGCCGTCTTGGTTGTCGGCGCGAGGGGCGAGACCGTCGCGGGAGCGGTCGGGCCTGTCGGAAGGGTGATCTCAGAAGATGTCATCGAGGTTCTCCTCAAGCTGTCGAGTGGCCCAGCGGGGCAGGCCAAGGGGTGGGGCGTCGGGGTAGCCGGGCCACGTGTCGGTGGCGAGGCATTTGCGGTAGATCTCTTTGGCGCCATGGTTCACTTCGCGGCCGCGCCGGATGGCGTAGTCATCGAGCTCGACGACGCTCACGAGGTAGGGCGGCGACTTCTCGACGAGCACGAAAACGAACGGCAGCGTCTCGCCCAGCCAGACGTGCGTGCCGTCCTGATAGTGCGCCGCGCTCTGGTAGTAGCCGAGGTCGTAGGCGAGCTTCGGGAAGCTCCTCGGGTCCGCGTTGACCGTCGTCTTGAGGTCCACGAGGTAGCCCTGCTGCCATGCGTCGGGGCGGCACTTGAGCATGAGGCCGTCCTCGTCCCAGAAGAAGCTCACCTCGGCTTGGTGGCCCGTGAAGGCGTGCCGCGCGGCGGGGTGGGCCATGATCGAGTCGCGCATGGCCTTGACCTGCGCCCAGTCCTTCGGGAGCAGCGGGATCTTCCCGGCGGCGCGAGCCTCGGCCTTGGCCTCCTTCGCAGCCTTGGTCAGCCAGTTCTCGGCCTCGACGACCACGACGCCGCTCTCGTCCTGCTCGAGCACGAGGCTATGGGTGATGGTCCCGAGGTCATAGGCGTCCTTCTGGATGGGATGCTCGCGCTCCCACTTCCAATGGGCAGGGGTCTTTGTGGCGAGGGTCTTGAGCGACGTCGAGCCGAGGGCCGGGTCGGCGTGGTAGTCGGCGCTGGAGATCCCCTCGTACACACCTGGGGAGTAGCTCACACAGTCACCTTCTCCACGCACACCCGGTACTGCTTCGCCGGAATGCCGCAGGCGCAATGCGGGCAGTGGATCAGGCTCCCGTCGAGGACCGCCTGACCGATCGCGTTGATGACGGCGCGACAGACCGGGAAGACGGTCGTGTGCGATCCTGTGCAGTTGTGGAGGTACTTGACGTAATGCCCGGCCTCCTCGGTGCATCCGTAGTGGACCGTCGGCGAGCACTTCGGGAGGACGGGGCCGATCCACGCGCGGAGCTCGGCGGCCTGCTCGGAGGTGATGCGCGGGTTGAACTCGGTCACCGTCGCCCCCGATCACAGACCCAAGCGGCGCCGGCCACGCCCCAGAAGACGCAGGCGGCGAGGAAGCAGAAGGCGAACATCAGACCTCGTCCCCGTGGATGTCCACCTCACACAGCACCCGAGCTGACTTCGCCTTGAGCTTCGGTGTCTCATACGTGTCCGCCCCGTCGATGATGGACAGCTCATCCACCTTCACCGCGCACTTGAGGAACCGGGTTGCGTCCGTGAAATAGGCCTTCGCCTGAGCTGGGCTGGGCGAAAAATGCAGGCCCCCGCCGCAGAAGTTCCCCGGCTTCCATGCGGGGTCGGTGACAGTCTCCCCGATGGGGTAGGCGAAACCGCGCCCCGACCTCAGGTCATCGTTGACTGCCTTGTAGACGATCAACTCGCCACCCTCGGTCTTGACCCCGTGGTAGTCGGCCCAATCCTGGTGGCCGTCGAGGTCGAGCTGGGTGATATCGATGACAACGCCGCCTTCGACGGTGGCGCGCCCGGAGTGGAGGCGTACGGCGACATACTTGCCCGCCACGACGCGGCTGGAGTCCCACGCCACGACGCTGCTGGAGCCCCGCGCCTCGACGCGGCTGGAGTCCCGCGCCTCGACGCGGCTGGAGTCCCACGCCACGACGCTGCTGGAGTCCCGCGAATGCACGTCGATCCAGACCCCGGCAGGAGAGTTGATGATGATCTCGGGATCGCCAGCCTTGAGTGCGGCGTCGAGTTCCTTCTGAGTTGTAACGGTGGTCATTTGTTCTTCTCCTTATAGTCGTCGGGGTGGTAGGACTTGCCCGAGTGCATGTCGTAGGTGGCGAGGCACTTCTGGCACTTCACCCACACGCAGCGCTCGCTGTCGCAGTGGCGCTTGCCGAGGTTCAGCCGCGAGGCTTGGCAGCGCGGGCAGTCGATGGCCTCCGGGGGCAGCTTGTCGCCGCTCACTTGAGCGGCTCGAATCGGATGTCTGTGATTTTGATTTCCCGGCCGCATTTGGCGCAGTCGACACCGCCGATGGCTGCGTACTTCGCGAAGACCTTGAAGAGACTCTGAAGGTGTGAATCACAGCGGAATCGGAGATACCCGCAGCACGTGTGGACTACGCGGATGACTGCGATCTGATAACAGTCGATCATGTTGCAGGGGATCTCGGCCTCAAAGTCCAGCCCCGCCAATTCCTTGAGCGACGTCTCCACGCGCTCAGCCGGTGCAATGCTCATGGTCAGACCTGCCTTGTGTAGTGGACGGTCTCGGATGGGTGCTCGGCGACGGTGCCGCCCTCGGTGTCGGTGAGCTTGTATAGCCACGGCCCGACGCCCCACGCCTGCCCGAGCCTGCATTCGACGGCCTCGGGGTAGTCGTGGAGGGTGCCGTCCTTCGTGGCGACCTGCCAATGCCTGGCGGGCTTGCCCTCGTGGTACTGGCGGACCAGTTCGGTGACCTCGTGCTCGAACAGCCAGCGCACGGGCTCGTCGTCGCGGAACAGGACGTAGCTCGCGGTGTCAGCGTCGGGCGTCTTGCCGTAGGCGTCGATGACGCGGGCGAGGTGATAGGTCACGGCGCCTCCTCGTCGTAGTGAGGGTGGGTGGCGAAGCGAAGGATTGTCTGCATGCGGTCGAGGAGGACCGAGCTCGTCTTGTCGTGAACCTTGGCGCGGTAGACCTCGCCGATCGCCTTGTGGAGCTCGGCCGCGAGCTCGGGGTCAGTGAGGCGCTTGGCTGTCCCGAACCCAAACTCGCTCGGATCGTGCATCTTGGGCTGCTCGCCCATTGCCAGGCATGAGAGCGCATAGTTCCTGACGACTGGATCAAGCGGCGGATAGATGCGCAGCTCCGTATCCTTCACGGCGTCACCTCGACCCTCTCCGGCGCGAACACGGCAGGATGCCCGTGGTGGTCAAGCTCGACTTCGACGTAGCCGGAGAGCAAGACCTGCAGGACAGTCCCCGTCTCGTCGCGGTAGTCGGGCGAGTCCGATGCGGCCCCGCCGACGATGACGACTCGGTCGCCCTTGGCGAGTGAGGGGTGCGGTTCGGGGTGGATGGAGATGATCACGGCGTCGAAGTCCCTCCTCATGTCAGCTCCACCAGCTCAGACGCCTCGTCGAACCACGCCGGGTTGGGCCTCAGGTCGAGGGCGACTTCGGTCCCGCGCGAACCATGCCGGGTGACCGTGCCGACCATGTTGATGCAGCTCGGGACGGGGAACGCCTCGGCCTTGAGGTCGCGCGCCACGCGGACGCG
>JBQCDC010000076.1:0-6939 GCA_051961575.1 Marmoricola sp. | reverse complement strand
CCTTTCGCATCTCACCGCAATCGCGGGCGATTGGCGCAGTGGTAGCGCGCTTCGTTCACACCGAAGAGGTCACTGGTTCGAACCCAGTATCGCCCACCAAATGGATCAGAACTGACGGCTCGACCGTGAGAACTGACCGCTCGCGGTTAGCGGGGGCTTCCGGAGGCCGGCGACAGCGGAGACGGCGTCGTGACGTGAGCGCGCGGGGTGTCTGCCCGAGCTGCGCTCGTGAGGATGGCAACGACAACCACCACCGTGACGGCGACAGTGGCGAGCTTTCGGACCGCCATGTCCCACATGCGTCTCCTCCAAGTTCCGTGTGGCTCTCACACTCCCTCTCCCTCACAAGTCCCGAGCCGCCGGATTTGTTACAACCGGTGCCGAATCCGTCTATCGCGCGCTTGAAATCGCTACTTTCGGCTCGTTGACCGGTGTTGCCGGCCGAGCGGACGATGGCTGTGACAAAACGGCACGGGGGCCAGCTTGTCTGGTGCTGCTTTTCCATCATTCGAAGGAGAGCACGCAATGCGTTTTCTGAAGTCTCGAACTGCGACCGTCATCGCGGCGACGCTGATGCTCATCGGCGGCGCCAACCTTGCGGCCTACGCAGCAACTGGGGGCCATTTCCTCCTCGGCGAGAGCAATTCCGCAGGCCGAACGACCGGCCTGACCAACACCGGCAGCGGAGCGGTCCTGGCGCTCAAGGGCAGCACCGGGTCGCCGCCGCTCACGGTCAACTCGAGCAAGGTGGTCAGCCACCTCAACGCGGACATGGTCGACGGCAAGCATGCGTCGGCCTTCCAGCCGAGAGGTGGCCTGGTGTGGCACCCGCTCTCGCTCGCATCGGGTATCGCGGGAAACTGCAACACCGGCACCCCGGCCTATGCGATCCAATTCGGTGTCGTGTACCTGCAGGGTGACATCTGCTCGAACACGAGCTCGCCGCTGGCCGGTGGTCTGGTCTTCACGCTGCCCGCATCCGCCCGGCCTCACCGCAACTACACAGCGGGAGACCCGTACCTCTACCTGACGGTGGATGAGTGTGATACCTACACCGGGCGAATCGAGATCGACGCGGCGAACGGACACGTGTACCTGGACGTCGACCCGCAGAGCCCGGGTGGAACGACCTGCTTCGCGTCGCTCGAAGGCGTGAGCTTCCCGATCAGCTGATTACACGAACGGTTGCCGGCCCGGGTCGCTCTGCGTGCCCGGGCCGGTGCCCTATCCGCACCCCCACGTGTTTCCCTAGCATCACCTCATGTCGGCCGCGCAGCAGTCGGGGAAGCTCCTGAGTCCTCTGGACCAGATGTTCGTGCGCATGGAGAGCGCGCGGACTCCGATGCACATCGGCGCACTCGCGATCTTCACGCTCCCCGCCGATGCCCCGCCCACCTTCCTGCGCGACCTGCATGACGCGTTCGCGGAGATGGCTTGGCTCCCCTTCCCGTATGACAGCGAGCTGTCGAGTGTCCGGATCGCCGACGCCTGGCGGTGGAAGCAGGTCAAGCCCGATCCCGAGTACCACATCCGGCGCTCCGCCCTCCCCAGCCCGGGCTCGGAGGCGGACCTGGGACGGCTCGTCGAGCGGCTCCACT
This sequence comes from Marmoricola sp., assembly GCA_051961575.1. Classification (GTDB taxonomy): domain Bacteria; phylum Actinomycetota; class Actinomycetes; order Propionibacteriales; family Nocardioidaceae; genus Marmoricola. The sequence continues at coordinate 5,341 of JBQCDC010000076.1, read as the reverse complement.
CGCGCCCTCTCGACATGAGCAAGCCGCTGTGGGAGGCACACATCATCGAAGGCCTCGAAGGCAACCGGTTCGCCTTCTACTTCAAGGCACACCACTGCGCAACCGACGGACTCGGCGCGGTCGAGACCATCACGGCCTGGCTCAGCACCGACCCCGAAGGGGTGCCCCCGACCGGAACGGACGACGCCGGGCGGACACTGTCGCTCTGGGAGAAGCTGACGATCATCCCGCGACGAGCGGCCAGTGGAACCGTGGCCACTGCCGAGGTGCTCGGCAAGATCGTCGACATGACCGTAGGCGCGAACAGCACCGTGGTCGCGTCACTCAAGACTCCTCGCTCGATCCTCAACCAGCGCGTCACGGCGCACCGGCGGGTGGCGACACAGTCGCTGCCGTTGGCGACCCTCCGGGCGATCGCCAAGAAGGCGGGAGTGACCGTGAACGACGTCGTTCTCGCCGCCCTCGGCGGTGCGATGCGGCGCTACCTGCTCGAGCTCGACTCGCTTCCCGATGCGACCCTCAACGCCTCGGTTCCCGTCGGCTTCGCGCGCGGTGACGAGACGCGGAACGCGGCCGCCGGCTTCGTCGCTCCGCTCGGCACCCAGACTGATGACCCCGAGGAGCGAGTCGCTCAGATCCACGCCGCAACCACGCGCGCGAAGGCCGACATCGATGCGCTGAGCCCTGGTGCGGCCGAGTACTTCTCGCTGATCGGCCTGGTTCCGCTGGCGCTCGCGCAGAAGTCCGGACTCCTGGCCAAGCTGCCGCCGCTGTTCAACCTGACCATCTCCAACGTGGTCCTCTCCAAGCAGCCGCTCTACCTTCTGGGCGCTCGGCTGGAGCAGATCGTGCCGATCTCGTTCCTCGTCGACGGCTACGCGCTCAACGTGACGCTGATCGGCTACACCGACACCGTGACCCTCGGCATCGTCGGCTGTCGCGACGCGCTGCCGCACCTGCAGCACCTCGCCACCTACACGACCGACGCGCTCGCGGAGCTCGCTGACGCGTTCGGTGTGGGCTAGCGACCTAGACTGTGCGCCGTGTCTGACCTCGTCGCCGGCTCCGCCTCCCTGACTTTTGAGGTCCGCGAACCAGAGGTCGACAGCGACACGATCCGGCTCCGTTATGCGCTGCGCGATGGCGAGGAGACCGTTGCCGAGTACACCGAGACGATCGGACTGCCGAGCGCGGCCTACTCCGATGCGGGCCTCGGACGCCTCCCCCGCCTGCTCGCGCTGGCGGCGTCGCTCAGCTACTACAAGGCTTACATCCCGCCGACGTTCGAGGTGGCCTTCCCCCTGTCTCCGAGCGAGCGGATCTTCCTCTCGGAGCTGATCCGCAACGGCCTGTCGGAGTTTGCCTACCGCAACAGCGCTCCTGGGGCTCTGCGGCCGTCGATTCAGGCATCGGACAACGACGAGGTCTCGATACACGCGCTTCGCGCGCACTCGACCGGCGAAGCACGAAGGGCCTTGGTAGCCGTGGGTGGCGGCAAGGACTCAATCGTCACGCTCGAGGCCATCCGCTCGGCTGGCATCGACCAGACGCTGTTCTCCGTCAACGACTACCTACCGATCCGTCGGACCGCGGAGCGAGCCGACCTGCCGCTGGTGCAGGCGACCCGCAAGCTCGATCCCCTCCTCTTCGAGCACAACAAGGCCGGTGCCCTCAACGGTCACGTCCCCGTCACCGCGATCAACTCGCTGATCGCGTGCATCGTCGCCCTTCGCGACGGTTTCACCGACGTAGTGTTCAGCAACGAGGCCAGTGCATCGGCCGGGAACACGCTCTGGGAGGGCGTCGAGGTCAACCACCAGTGGTCAAAGGGACTCGCCTTCGAAGCCCTCCTGAGCCAGCAGGTCGCCCACAGCGGGATCCGCTACTTCTCGCTGCTCAGGCCCTTCACCGAGCTCGCCATCATGCGCCGGTTCGGACAGCTCACCGAGTTCCACGATGTCTTCACCAGCTGCAATCGCGCGTTCCACCTCGACCCGGAGATGCGACGGTCCTGGTGCGGTGACTGTCCGAAGTGCCGTTTCGTGTTCCTCATGCTGGCCCCGTTCATCGACCGCGACGCCCTGCTCGCGATCTTCAGCGGCCGCGATCTCCTCCGCGACAAGGCGCAGCGCGAGGGATTCCTCGAGCTCTTCAACATCGACGGCCGCATGAAACCGTTCGAGTGCGTCGGAGAACCGAACGAGTGCCTGGCGGCGCTGCATCTCATGAGCAGCGATCCCGCGTGGGCCGACCTCGACCTGCTCGAGCTCGACACGATGAGCGATGCCGCTGTCGCCGAGTTGTTCACCACCTCCCCTGCTCACCGCATTCCCCCAGAGTTCGCGGACGCGCTGCATGCGATTCAGTGATCTCTCCGGCCACCATGTGGCGATCTGGGGCTTCGGGCGCGAGGGACGCGCGGCCTATCGGCGCTGCCTGGAGCTGGGCGTCACTCCGGTCGTCGCCGAGCCGGATCTGCTCGCGCCACCGGAGTACGACGCTCTCAGCGGCGAAGACGGTGTCCATGCACTGTTGGAAGCCGAGATCGTGATCAAGTCGCCCGGGGTGCCTGTGACCAGCCCGCTCTACGCGCAGCTCCGCACCCAGGGCACGATCATCACCAGCGTCACCGATCTCTGGCTGAACGAGAATGCCGAGCGCACCATCGCGGTGACCGGCACCAAGGGCAAGAGCACCACGTCGGCTCTCATCGATCACCTGCTGCGCGAGCTCGGCGCCCGCAGCGCGCTCCTCGGCAACATCGGCCATCCCGTGCTGGACGAGCCCCAACCTCCGGCAGACATCGTGGTGCTCGAGGTCTCCAGCTACCAGGCCCAGTCGCTCACCACCTCGCCCCGATGGGCGGTCCTCACGTCGCTGTTCCCCGAGCACCTGACGTGGCACGGGTCGGAGGACGCGTACTACAACGACAAGCTGCACCTGGTCGACGCCGGACCCGAATGGGTCCTCTCGGCTCCCGATCCGAATCTGGTCGCACGGCTTGAGCAGCGCCTGCCCGCCACGACCGAGCTCTCGACGATCGGCACCTCCGACATCCATGTCGAGGGCGGCGACATCGTGTGGCCGCATGGGCATCGCATCGCCGCTCAAGCGCTCCCGCTCCTGGGCAGTCACAACGCCGGCAATATCGCGCTGGCTCTCAACGCAGTCTGCCGGTTGCAGGACCTCGCCCCCGATGCCGACGCTGAGCGGCTCACCACTGCGCTCGATACGTTCCAGCCCCTTGCCCATCGTCTTGAGACCGTCCCGTCAGACGACGGTCGGCGCTGGATCGACGACGGTCTGGCCACGGCGCCGGCGGCGGTCGTGGCGTCGCTCGAGGCCCTGGGGACCGGCGGGATCTGCGTCATCGTGGGTGGCGAGGATCGAGGCCTGGACTTCACGCCACTCCTCGACTTCCTGCGCGCGAACGGAACCGGCCTCGAGGTGGTTCTGATCGGTGCGGCAGGACGGCGGATTGCCGGCGCGCTCGAGGGGATGACGGTCGACGCCTCATGGCACGTGGAGGACTCGTTCGCCGCGGCAGCGCGCTGGGCGCATGGGCCGAGCAACCCCGCGACCACCGTGCTGCTCTCCCCCGGTGCGCCCAGCCAGGACGAGTACCGCGACTACGTCGAGCGAGCGGACGCGTTCCGGAGGATCGCCCTCGGCGGCGAGTCGTGATCCTCGCCTGGCATGACGGCGCGCCCCACGACCTGACTCCAACCGAGTGGGCCGAGATCTGTGCGGGCTTCCTCGGGTCCGGCTTCCGAGTGGATCTCCCCAGCGGCTCGCAGCGGCGGGAGGCTGCGGCGTACGAACTGGATCGGGTTCGCCGGGTCGCCGAGCTCCTCGGCGCAGGGCTTGTCGCAGCCGAGTGGGAGCAAGCGGCCACGTCGCACCCCGACGCTGAGGTCGAGATCACCGGTGGATGGCCGCGGAGCTATGCAGACGAATCGCGCATGTGGGTCACCGCCATCCCTTTGGGCGATGAGCCCACCATCACCACGATTGCCGTCCTGCCGGAACCCGCGCATCAACGGCCCACCAGCGGGCTCCCGATGTTCTCGCGCCTGGCCGACGAGGTCGCCCTCGCCCACGTCGACGTCGACTGCGCCATCTGGGCCGACTCGGCCGGACGGGTGGTCACGTCGACAGCCGGCCCGATCCTCGCGCAGCGCGTTGACGGTCGTTGGGCGATGGGGAGCGAGTCGGGCAGCTGGTTGTACAGCCGCTTGGCCGCCGATCGAGGAGCCACCGGGGACCTCATGGTGGATGACCTGGCAACAGCGCGGTTCATCGGAGTCGTGCGACGAGCGCGCGAGGTTCAGCAGGTCGCGTACCTGACCTAGCGGACGAGGCGCAGGTGCGGCCGGGCGACCGCGGAGGGGCGGGCACAGTCCCGCCCGGCTCGGCCTGACAGCGTCAAACGACCGTCACGCCATCGCGTGAGCTCCACCCAGTCGCCCGGGAGCGGCATCGCCGCGCGATCACGCGCCACGTCGGCGAGAAGCCCGCCACCCATGCTGGCGCGTTCACGGCCTCGCGAGGTCCACACCTCGTAGATCCCCTCGTCGACCGCGAGCACGCAGCCGAGGGCACCTCGGGCGGGCAGAGCTCGGTGTGCGAGAGCCATTCAACCTCCACGTCGGGTGGCGCTCCTTCTCAGCGCCAATCGCCTCACTCTAGGAGCCGTCTCCCGGGTCCGTCGCGGCATTTTCGCCACCCGGAAGCCGGTCGGGCTCCGGATCGACCGACATGAGGGCCCGCAATGAGAGCCGAGCCCGGGTGACCTCGACCTGTGGCCAGATCTCATCGATCGACGCGTTGAGCGCTGCCCCGATCAAGACGGAGATCGACAGCACGTAGAGCCACAGCAGCACCGCGATCGGCGCAGCGAGCGGGCCGTAGATGGAGGTCGAGTTGCTGGCGACGGCGAGCAGCACCCAGCGCAGGAGCGCACTGCCGAAGATCCAACAGAACATCGTGAAGACCGCACCCGGCAGGTTGTAGCGCCACTTCGTCCGGACCGGCACCGACACGTGATACAGCGTCGCCAGGAAGCACACCCCGACGATGAGCACGATCGGCCAGTACAGCTGAGCGAGCCATTCCAGTCGATGTGGCACCCACCTCGTCACGAGGTCAGGCCCCGCCAACACCAGCGGTAGCGCCACCACCCCGCTGATCAGGCCTAGGACGAACAGGAGGAAGGACAGCGCACGTGTCCAGATGATCCCGCGCTTGCCCGCGAGTCCGTACATGATCGTGATCGTGTCCACGAAGACGTTGAGCGCCCGCGACCCCGACCACAGCGCCAGGACGAAGCCGATCGAGATGA
>JBQCDC010000075.1:0-7175 GCA_051961575.1 Marmoricola sp. | reverse complement strand
TTGATCGACCGACCGCTGCGCTCGAGCATCAGCCTCGTCGCGTCGATGGGGCCGTCGAGGTGGTAGTACGGGTCCGAGCCGACGATGCAGTGGGTGACGACGCGCGCTCGCGGCGTGAGGCCGAGCGATTCCGCCAGGTCGCTGTCCATGAGGAGCACCGCGGACGCGCCGTCGCTGATCTGCGACGACGTCCCCGCCGTGTGCAGGCCGTCGGGCAGGACTGAGCGCAGACCGGCGAGCGACTCGATGGTCGTGTCGCGCAGCCCCTGGTCGCTCTCCACCCACTGGGTCTCGCCGGTGGGCTCGCCATCGGCCATCACGGGCGCGTACAGGCCGGCGATCTCGCGCTTGAAGTGACCTTCGTCGGTGGCGATGCGCGCCTTCTGCTGGGAGGCGAGCCCGAAGGCATCGAGGTCCTCACGCGTGAAGCCGCGGTTCTTGGCGATGCGGTCAGCGGCCTCGAACTGGTTGGGCATGTCGATCGACCAGGATGCCGGTCGCGGGTCCCCGGTGCCCGGAGGAACGTTCGACCCGAGCGGGATGCGGCTCATCTACTCGACGCCACACGCGATGCCGACCTTGATGCTGTCGGCCTTGATCAGGTCGTTGATGAAGGCGGTCGCCTGCTGAGCCGATCCGCACTGGGAGTCGACGGTGGTGCCCGCCACGTGCTGGGGGAGTCCGGCGTGGAGCCACGCCCGCCGCACCATCGCATTCGACTGCTCACCGGCCTGCGAGACCACGCCGCCGACGACCTGCCCGACACTGGCCGGATCGACACCCGAACGGTTCAGGACCTCCTTGAGCACGTGGCCCAGGACCTCGCCCGGGTGGATGCCCGAGAGCCAGCCACGGTTCTTGCCCTGCGGGGTGCGTACAGCGTCGATGATGACCGGGTTTCCCATGTCTCCAAACTAGAACACGTTCTCGTTTGGGACAAGATTTCGGTGCGTCGAGGTATTGAAAACGTACCGAGGGTATGTACTCTAACTAGAACACGTTTCAGATTTCAGTGGAGGACCCACGGTGACCCTTGCGCCCGAACTACCGGTCGGCTTCGACCCGACCGACCCCGGCATGAACGAGGCCGGCATTCCCCTTCAGGAGTTCATGGAGCTCCGCCAGACCGCGCCCGTGTGGTGGGTCGAGCAGGAGCCCGAGGGCCGCGCCGGCTTCCTCGACACCGGCTTCTTCGCGGTGACCAAGCACGCCGACATCGCTGCCATCTCCAAGGACAGCAAGAACTTCTCGACCGCCGAGAACGGGGTCATCATCCGCTTCGCGGCTGACATGACCCGCGAGCAGGTCGAGCTGCAGCGAGCCATGCTGATCCACCACGACCCGCCGGACCACACCAAGCTGCGCCAGATCATCAGCCGCGGCTTCACGCCGCGGGCGATCGGCGCGCTGCACGAGAAGCTCGTGGAGCGGGCGAACACGATCATCGACGAGGCGATCGCCAAGGGCGAGGGCGACTTCGTCTTCGACGTGGCTGCTGAGCTTCCGCTGCAGGCCATCGCCGAGCTCCTCGGTGTGCCGCAGGAGGACCGTCGCAAGCTGTTCGACTGGTCCAACCAGATGCTCGCCTACGACGACCCCGAGTACGACGCGGACCCGGCCACCGCCGCCGCCGAGATCCTCGGCTACGCGATGGCCCTTGCCGAGGAGCGCAAGCAACACCCGCAAGAAGACATCATCAGCAAGCTCGTGAACGCTGACGTCGACGGTCACGGTTCGCTGAACGACGACGAGTTCGGCTTCTTCGTGATCCTGCTCGCCGTGGCGGGCAACGAGACCACGCGTAACGCGATCACCCACGGCATGAAGGCCTTCTTCGACAACCCGGACCAGTGGGAGCTCTGGAAGAACGAGCGTCCCGCGACCATGGTCGACGAGGTCATCCGCTGGGCGACGCCGGTGACGGTGTTCCAGCGCACGGCCATCAACGACGTCGAGGTCGGCGGTCACACGGTCAAGGCCGGTCAGCGCGTGGGGTTGTTCTACGCCAGCGGCAACCACGACGAAGACGTGTTCGAGAACGCGCACACCTTCGACATCACTCGCGACCCGAACCCGCACCTCGCGTTCGGTGGCCACGGCGCCCACTACTGCATCGGGGCGAACCTGGCGCGACTCGAGGTCGAGATCATCTTCAACGCGATCGCGGACCGCCTGCCGGACATCAAGCAGATCGGCGAGCCCCGCCGTCTGCGTCACGCCTGGATCAACGGCATCAAGGAACTCCCGGTCAGCTACACGGGCTGATCAAGGCTCACCATCGCCCGGATCAGGAACGCAGGTCCGCCTCGCTCGCGCGGGTGCCGACCTGTTCCCTGATCCGGGCGATGGCGTCCCAGTCGTTGACGTGCATGCCGGCGACGACGAGCCCGTCGCGTAGCCACCACACCTGGAACACCCGGTTCTCGACGGGTCCGTCGGTCTGGCCGGTGATGACGACTTGGTCGAAGCCCTCGGGTCCGGGATTGCCCACATACTCGATGCCCAGGTCGTACTGATCGGTGAAGAAGTAAGGCAGGTCGTCTGCGACGGCGTCCTCGCCCAGCAAGCCCGCCGCCGCGACCTTGCCGTGCTTGATCGCCGTGTCCCAGTGTTCGACACGCAGCCGGTGCCCCAGCACCGGATGGTCGACGTTGGCCACGTCGCCCGCGGCGAACACGTCGGGGGCGGACGTTCGCAGCTTCGCGTCCACCAGGATTCCGTTGTCGACCTCCATCCCCGCAGCCAGGGCCAGCTCGACGGCCGGCTCGACGCCCACCCCGACCACAAGCAGGTCGACCTCGGTGCGGCTGCCGTCGGCCTCGACGACGGTCGTGTCGCCCTCTGCCTTGATCGCCTCCAGCGAAGCGCTGAGCCGGAGGTCCACGCCCCGGTCGCGATGAAGTTGCGCGAACAGCTCGCCGACCTCGTCGCCGAGAACTCGCTGCAGCGGTGTCGCAGCGGCCTCCCAGACGGTGACGTCACAGCCCGCGAGGCGTGCCGCAGCGGCGACCTCCAGACCGATCCACCCCGCGCCGACGATGCCCACGCGTGCGCCCTCGCTGAACCGCTGGCGCAGCTCCGTGGAGTCCTCGATCGTGCGGAGGTAGTGGACCTCGCCGCCGCCGTTGTCCGCGAGGGCGAAGGCACGCGGGCGTGCGCCCGTGGCCAGCAGGAGTGAGCGGTACGGGACTTCCTCGCCCCCAGCGTGGACGAAGTGACCGGCGACGTCGATCGAGTCCACGCGCGTGCCGGTCCGCAGGTCGACGTCGTGCTCGGAGTACCAGGCGGGCTCGTGGACGGCCGCCTTCTCCGCCGGGTCCTTGCCCATCAGGTACGCCTTCGACAGCGGCGGGCGCTCGTAGGGTGCGTGCGGCTCCTCGGCGAACAGGATGATCGGCCCGGCATAGCCGCGCTCGCGCAGCTCGGTGACCGCCGTGCCGGCGGCGAGACCGCCGCCCACGATCACCACGGGATCGGTGCTCTTCTCGCTCATCTCTTCGAGTCTGCGCGCAGTGTCGGAAGTTTCCAAGGGTTCACCTGATCGCAGCCAGCCGTTCGGCGACGTCGGTGTGAGGACACGGCAGATTCGCTCTGTCCACCCATGGAAGGAACTTTTGGATGTTGAAGAGCGTCTCGAGCCGCATGCGTCGCCGGTCGACCATCGTGCTCGCGGGGGCCGTGCTTCTTGTCGGCACCGGTACCGCATTTGCTGTCACCGATCACTCCAACAACGACTGGCCGTACTCGACCCCGTCGGGCCAGCCCACGTACACCCTTGCCGCCGTCGGCGACATCGCGTGCGAGCCGGCCACGGACCCCGAGACCGGTACCGCCGTCAACACCACGACCCCGGCGTCGCTCAAGTGCGGCAGTGCGAGCCTCGGTGGTTACGACGCCGAGTTCTCGACCGCAGCCCAGGCCGCTGCGATGCACCCTCACGCTGTCGCGCTTCTCGGCGATGAGCAGTACGAGGTCGGCAAGCTGAGCGACTTCGAGCAGTCCTTCGAGCAGGCTTGGGGCGGTCTCCGGATGCTTGAGCGTCCCGCGCCGGGCAACCACGAGTACTACGCCTACACCAAGAAGGGCGACAACGAGGCCGGCCAGAACGGCAACGGCTACTTCGCCTACTTCAACGGTCACGACGAGTCGGGCAACCCGAACGCCTCGGGTCAGGCTGGCGACGACAGCGCGACCAACCAGGGTTGGTACTCCTACAACCTCGGCAAGTGGCACATCATCTCGCTGAACGTCGAGTGCAACTCGCCGGCATTCAACAACGACTGCTCGACGACCGACGGCGGACTGCTGTCGCAGGAGACCTCGTGGCTCTCGAGCGACCTGACGAACAACACCCAGCCGTGCACGATCGCGTACTGGCACCAGCCGGCCTTCAGCTCCACCACGACCGGTACGGCTGCGCAGGCGAGCGCGCCCGGAGCGGGCGGCCAGGAAGGTCTTGTCTCGGACGCGTGGTGGAAGTTGCTCTACGCGAACCACGCCACCCTGATCCTCAACGGGCACGAGCACCTGTACGCGCGCCTCAAGCCGATGGACCCGGCGGGCAACTACGACCCGAAGAACGGCATTCCGGAGTTCATCGTCGGCTCTGGTGGCGAGGCTCTCGACACCTTGGCGACCAACGCTGACGGTTCGTACTCGAACCCGAACGTGGTCACCGCGCAGGACGAGGCCTACGGCGTGCTGAAGCTGACCCTCAAGCCGGGTGGGTACTCGTTCGTGTACCAGCCGTCGAAGGTCGGCAAGGGCTTCCCGGCCAGCGCCATGAACTACAGCGACTCGGGCTCGGGCAGCTGCTACGGCGGCTGAGTCCGCGTTAGCCGACGTGGGTGGTCGGCTACGGCTTCTCGGAGCCGACCACCCACATCGCGAAGAACTGGGAGCCACCGCCATAGGCGTGGCCCAACGCCCGGCGGGCACCGTCGACCTGGTGCTCACCGGCGCGTCCTCGAACCTGGAGAGCGGCCTCGGCGAAGCGGATCATCCCGCTGGCGCCGATCGGGTTCGATGACAGCACGCCACCGCTCATGTTGAACGGAATCTTCCCGCCGATCGCGGTCTCGCCGTTGGTGGTGAGCTTCCAGCCCGCGCCTTCGGGCGCGAACCCGAGGTTCTCCAGCCACATCGGCTCGAACCAGGAGAACGGCACGTAGACCTCGGCGCAGTCGATCTCGTCCACGGGGCTCGTGATGCCGACGCTCTTCCAGAGGTAGGCGGCCGCATCGCGCCCGGCGCGGGGATTGACCTGGTCGCGCTCGGAATAGGCGAGCGGCTCGGAGCGCATCACCTGTCCAAGGATCCACGCCGGGTTCTCGATCCCACGCGCGTCGACCACGTCCTCGGCCGCGATCACCATCGCGCAGGCGCCGTCGGAGGACGGGCAGGTCTCGTCGAAGCGGATCGGGTCCCAGAGCATCTGGCTCGCCAGCACACTCTCGACGGTCGTATCGGGATTGCGCAGGTGGGCGTGCGGGTTCTTGAGGGCGTTCTGACGGTCCTTGGCGGCCACGATGGCCCCGGTCTCCGTCGGAGCGCCCGAGCGCCGGATGTAGGCGCGTACGTGCGGTGCGAAGTAGCCGCCCGCGCCAGCGTGCACCGGCATCGTGAACGGAACCGGCACCGAGAGCGCCCACATCGCGTTCGACTCGGACTGCTTCTCGTAGGCGACCGTCAGCACGCGCTTGTGCACGCCTGACTGCACGAGCGAGGCCGCCACGACCGCGGTCGAGCCGCCCACCGACCCCGCGGTGTGCACGCGCAGCAGCGGCTTGCCGACCGCGCCGATCGACTCGGCGAGGAACAGCTCGGGCATCATCACGCCCTCGAACAGGTCGGGTGCCTTGCCGACGACGACGGCGTCGATGTCGTCAAAGGTCATCCCCGCATCGGCCAGCGCGCGGTCGATCGCCTCGCGCAGCATGCCCGGCATCGACACGTCCTCGCGCTTGGCTCGGTAGTACGTCTGGCCGACGCCCACCACGGCAGCAAGGGTCTTGGCCATCAGTTGCTTCCTTCCAGGACGCAGACGAGGTTCTGTTGAAGGGCTGGCCCCGAGGTCGCGTGTGCGAGCGCGGTTCTGGCCTCGCCGGCGTTGATCCGCGCGGCGGCCTCGCCGATGCGGATCAGTCCGGCACTGAACATGGGGTTCGACGCGAGCGCGCCTCCGGAGGGGTTGATCACCGTGGTCTCGTCGAGTCCGAGCTCACGGCGCAGGATCAGCTCCTGGTGGCTGAACGGTGCGTGGAGCTCGGCCACGTCGACTTTCCCGACTCCAGCCGCCTTGGCCGCCGCGGCGGCGCTGGGCGCTCGGGTCAGATCACGCAGGCCCAAGCTCGAGGCATCGGTGTTGTGCGCGAAGCCGGTGATGACGGGTCCCTTGTTCCTCAGGGTCTCGTAGGCCGGAGCATCGGTGGCGGAGATGATCATGGCGGCCGCGCCGTCGGTGACCGGGGCGCAGTCCCAACGTCGCAGCGGATCGGCGAACATCGGCTGCGCCAGCACGTCGTCGATGGACGTCTCGCCCTGACGAACCGCGTACTCATTGCCGGAGGCGGCGGACCGGGATCGGGCCGCAACCCCGGCGAGCTCCTTCTCCGTCCAGGCACCCTGGTCGAGGCCGCGCCGCGCCTGCAGTGCGGCGATCGAGACCGTGTCCGGCCACAGGGGCGCAACCGTGTAAGGGTCGAGCTGGAGGGCCAGGGTGCGTCGCACCGGGCTCGCCGAGGACTTGCCGAACCCGTAGACGAGAGCCGTGTCGGCCTCGCCCGTCTGAATCTTCAGCCAGGCCTCGTAGAGCGCCCACGCCGCATCCATCTCGACGTGCGACTCGGCGATCGAAGGCACCGCGCCGAGGGCGTCGATCGCCGTGACGAAGCTGAACGAGCGTCCAGCGAGGTAATCGCTGGAGCCGGAGCACCAGAAGCTGATGTCGCTCTTGGTCCAGCCGGTCTGCTCCCAGAGGTCGCCCAGTAGGGGGACGAGGAGCTCGATGCAGTTGGGGGATCCCACGAACTCGCGCATGGTGCGCTGGGTGAAACCGACGACGGCTACTTCTCTCACTCTTGCCTCACAGGTGGTTCTTGTAGGTGTCGAAGTCCGCGTCCGGCTCGCCGGTGGGCTCGAAGTGGCTGATGTTCTCCAGCGAGAAGGTGCGCTCG
>JBQCDC010000074.1:0-3152 GCA_051961575.1 Marmoricola sp. | reverse complement strand
TGAGGAAGGCGAACCGTCCTCAGCCGAGGTCCGATCACGCGGTAGCGCGCCACACCTTGACCCGTGGTGATCGTGATGGCGTCACCGGCTCGAAGCCGATCGATGTCCCCGAACACTCCGCCGTAGGCGTATTGGCGACCCATCAGCACCGAGACTCCGGCCTGACCGGGAAGCGGGGTGTCGCGACGATGGCCGACCGCGACCTTCGTCTGCGCCGACGTGGTGCCCTCGACCACGACCTCGTGGATCCCCAAGGTCGGAATGTCTAGGAGCGCGAGAGGAGTGCCGAGTGCGGTCAGCTTGCCGTTGACATCCGTCTGACCGACCGGCGTCGACGCCTGCGCGAGAGACAGCCGCAGCTCGCCGTACAGCTTGCGCTGAGCGGTCCAGTGCTGGAACTGACTGATCACGGTCAGGTTGAGCACGATGCAGATCAGGAGCAGCGACAACAACGACAACGCGTAGGAGACCAGCATCGAGCGCGGGCTCGGATTGGGGCGCGGCACGCGTTGGACGCGCAGCAGTCGCGGCCGACGCGGGCCGCCCTTGTCGGACTCGACCGTCTCCGGTGCAGCCTCGGTCTCGACGGTCACGTCGGATCCGATCCGTTGTCGGGCGTCTTCTTGCCCTGAGCTGCCCGAGTGCCGATCAGCTGGCCCGCCAACGGCGGCAGCACGATGATCAGCGCGACGCAGAGGACGCTGAGAGCCATCGCGACTTCAGCCACACCCCAGGTCGGCTGGCCGGGAAGGATCGCCGCCGTCCCTTGGATGTTGCCGCCAGAGCCAGTGGCCGACGTGTTCTGCGTGTTGCTACAGACGCCGGTGACCGGATCGCAGGTGGTCGCGCCCACGGCTCCTCCCGACGGCGACGAGTTGGGGCCGGTGGCGCCGCCGCCCGCGCCGCCGCCACCGCCCGACGACGAGTTGCTGCCGCGACCGCCCGAGTTCGAGCCGGTCGCCGGGCCCCCGCCGAGCGCCTTCTGACCGGGCCGCACCCAAGGCGCCTCGCAGGCCGCGTTGCAGCCGGCGGGGAACGGAGCGGTGTCGGTGAGCAGGTTGTGCGCGGGGTTGTCGCCGGGACGGAACGTCGGGTTGTTGCGGGGGTTCGAGTTGCCCGACTTCACGCCGTTCTCGGTATTGGCGATCTGCTGCCTCGTGGATGAGCTGATTCCCGGAACGCGCTTGACCTGATCCATCGCGTCGAGCACCAGGTTCATCGGGAGCGGAGAATAGCCGAGCCGGGCCATCGTCCGTTGGCCCTCACAGAGCGCGTAGCTCTGGAAGTAGGTGAGGGTGTCGCCCTTGTACTTGTCGAAGTTTCCGTGCAGGACGGTCGGCTCGATCATGTAGGAGTAGGCCGAGATCGGATATGTGCGGGGGTCCTTGTAGACATACACCCGGGTCAGATCCTGGCTCAGGTAGTTCTGCGAGGCCTTGTTCAGGTTGATCTTCGCCTGCGTCAGAGCCACGGCGACCGCGCTCGCGCTGGGGATCGTGTAGAAGCCGGCGGCGTTCTGGATCTGCGCGACCGGGAAGCCCTCGTTGAGCGCGTAGCTGTACTCGTCGTAGTTGATCGTGTACGGCGTGTTCGCGGTATAGGTGGTGACGCCGTTCGAGCCCGACTGCGCGGTGAAGTTCGTCATGTTCTGCGTCGGGAAGTACGACGTCGCCGAGGCCGGGTTGCAGCCCGCCTTGGCACAGAGAGCACGGTAGGAGGCCGGGAACTGGTGCTTCATCCAGAGCGTGAACTCGGCGGTCGCGCCCGAGCCGTCCGAACGCACCACCACGGTGATGCGCTGCGCCGGTAGGGCGACGCCCGGGTTGGTGGCGGCGATCGCCGGTGCGTTCCACTGGGTGATCTGTCCGGCGAAGATCTGCGCGAGTGCCGACTGGCTCAGCCGCAGGTTGGTGTAGCGCTGACCGTGGACGGGCACGTTGTACATGAACGAGGTACCGCCCGAGACGACCGGCAGCATGGCGTAGCCGAATGTCGGACGCGCGGTGTCCTGCGGGTCGGAGGTGTCGCCTGTGTAGGGGATCTCCGAGACCGCGAAGTCCGAGAGCCCGCGAGCGAAGTTGCTGCGGCCCGCGGACGATCCGTCCTGGGCGTAGTCGACGGTGACGCCCCGGTTCTTGACGGCGGCCACCCAGTCGGCGAGCGCGCCTCCGGCCCAAGTCGAGCCGTCGCCACTGATGCGGGCCGTGGGAAGTGAGGCCTCGAACGAGGACCTGGCCGACGCCGGCCCGACGATCCAAGCGCCGACCAATGCGGCGATGAACAAGCTGGCGAGGACGCGCACCAAACGGATGCTCATGAGGTTTCTCCAGAGAACGAGGACCGCGAGTCCGCGGCGATCGGGTCGGCCGCAGCCAGGTCGGCGAGCTGTCGGGAAATCTCGAGGTAGTTCGCCTCGACGCGAGCGCGGTCGCGCAGCGAGCGAGCCGCACGACGGCGACGCTGGCGCTCGCTGATCTGGCCAGCGGGTTGCCCGCCGATGACGCGGGCGAGCACGAAGAGGACCAGCACGAGCAGGAGCAATGTCGCCGCGGTGGCGTAACCGCGATCCTGCATGGTCTTCTGCGGAGCCTTCGCGAACTCGAGCGCAGCCAGCGGCAGCGACACCTGGGGACCGCTGAACGGATTCCAGTTGAGGTTGCCCGTGAAGCCGGCGGTGAGCAGCACCGGCGCGGTCTCGCCGATGCCGTGCGCGGTCGCCAGGATGATCGCGGTCATCAGACCTGAGCGTGCCGTCGGAAGCACCACCCGGCGGACCACGCTCCACTGACCGGCGCCCAGCGCGAGTCCGGCCTCGCGCCGGTTGCCCGGCACGAGTCGCATGACCACGTCGGCGGAGCGGATCATGATCGGCAGCATCAACACGGTGATCGCAAGCGACGCGGCGAATCCGTCGAACTGCTTGGTGAACAGCAGGATGACGGCCGCGTAGATGAACAGACCTGCGATCACCGACGGCAGCGCGGTCATCGCCTCGACGATGGTCCGCACGATGCGTGCGTAGCGACCACCGACCTCGTTGAGGAAGATCGCGGTCGCGATGCCCAGCGGGACCGTCAGGATGAGCGCGATGCTGATCTGCTCCATCGTGCCGACGAAGGCGTGGAAGATGCCGCCCTTGGTGATCGGATCCA
>JBQCDC010000073.1:0-5565 GCA_051961575.1 Marmoricola sp. | reverse complement strand
ATTTCGAGCTAGCTCATCCCGCCGTCCATGGCCATGATCTCGCCGGTGATCATCCGCGCGGTCGGCGAGGCGAGGAACGCGATCGCCTCGGCGGCCTCACGCGGCGTGATGGCCGAGCCGGGCAGCAGTGACAGGAGCCGGTCGGCGATGCGCGGGTTCACGTCGGACGGGAAGTTCGCGGCCACACCGGCAACCAGGGGCGTGTCGACCGTTCCGGGGCACAGCGCGTTGACCCGCACCTCGAACTCCGACAGCTCCATCGCCAGCGCCTTGGTCAGCAACGTGACTCCACCCTTGGCGGCGGAATAGGCGGCGGAGTACGGCTGGCCGATATTGCCGGCTACCGAGGACACGTTCACCACACAACCCTTCGCCGCCTTGAGCAGAGGGAGCGAGGCCTGGATCGTCAGGAACGGACCCTTCAGGTCGATCGCGTGCACGCGGTCATACTCCGCCTCGGTGATGTTCTCGAACCGTCCGAACTGAACAACGCCGGCGACATTGGCGAGGACGTCGAGTCGTCCGTGCTCCTCAGCCACCCGACCGATCGCCGCATCGACCGCCGCTTTGGAGGCCACGTCGCAGATGATCTGCGTGACGCCCTCGGGCATGGTGTCGGTGACGTCGAGTGCGTAGACGACATCTCCAGCATCGCGGAACAGCTCCGCAGTGGCGTGGCCGATTCCCGATGCGGCACCCGTGACGACGACGATGCGGCTCATCGTGCTTCCTCCAGTCCTTGCAGTGATGTGTTGAGGTGTTGTGAGAGATCGCCGAGTTTGCCAAGGGTGAAGCGGCGTTCCGCGAAGCGCCAGGCCGCGTCGCCGTCGCGCACGAACGTGTCGATGTAGCTGCCGGTGGCGATGGGCTGGAGCGGCAGGGTCGACGTCGCCTGGAAGACCACGTAGTTCGACGTGCCGCGAATCGCGTCGTGGGTGAGCTGCTCGAGCACGGTGTTGGCCACGACGTGCTGGGTCAGCGGAGTGCCGTCGTCATGGCGACGTGTCGTCGAGGCGTAGAGCGCAGCGATCTCCGAGGCGCCCGTGGCCACGACGGTGCCGTCCTCGGTGCACAGAGTCGCGTCGGCGAACAGCCGGCCGACGCCTTCGAAGTCACCCGCGTCGATCAACCGGCAATAGGTGCCGAGGAGATTCCGGATGTGGTCGCCGTCGCTGAGCATGAGGCGACGCTACGCGAAAACGAGAACACGTTCTAGTGCCTCTCGCCGATCAGGCCTCGCCGCCGTTGTTGCGGCGCCGGACCGGCTTGGGCGGCCGCCCACCGCTGTAGCTCCGGCCGGAGTCGACGACGAACCCGTTGCGGAGCGCCTCCCGCCCGATCAGGAGCCGGAAGCCCATCGAGTCGCGACGCGCGAGCGTGACGTCGACCGGAAACGTCTGGTCGAGGAGAGTGAGATTCATCCGAACCACGTACCGCTTCTGCACGTGCCCCGTGCTGCTGCGGATTGTCCGCCGATCGTGGACCGGGAGCTCGACCGTCTGCTCGTCGGCCGCCGACCGCTGCCACGGGTGAACCGAGAAGCGAACCCAGGCCTCACCGTCGCGCTCGAACTCCACGAGGTCGAACGCGTGCAGAGCCGAGGACCGAGCGCCGGTGTCGAGTTTGGCCTTGATGTGTTGGACTCCGAGGTCGGGCAGGCCCACCCACTCTCGCCAACCCGCGTTGATCGCGGGCCTGCTTGAATGGTTGCTCCTACGCTTCGCCTCCTTTGCCACGCCGCTATCAAATCAGGTCGGTGGTCTCCAGCCATGAAACTCGCGATCCTCTCCAGGGCTCCGAGGTCGTACAGCACGCAGCGTCTGCGCTCGGCGGCGCTCGATCGTGGACATCAGGTCAAGGTGCTCAACACCCTCCGATTCGCGATCGACCTGTCGGCCGATGTTCCGGATCTGCAGTTCCGAGGCCGGCAGCTCTCCGACTACGACGCGGTGCTCCCCAGGATCGGCAACTCGATCACCTACTTCGGCACCGCCGTGGTCCGTCAGTTCGAGCAGATGGACGTCTACACACCCAACACGGCGAGCGGGATCACGAACTCGCGCGACAAGCTGCGCTGCTTCCAGATCCTGTCGCGACACAACATCGACATGCCGCCGACCATGTTCGTGCAGGACCGAGCCGACGTGCTTCCGGCGATCCGCCAGGTCGGTGGTGCGCCGGTCGTCCTCAAGCTCCTCGAAGGAACCCAGGGCATCGGCGTCATCCTCGCTCCCCAACTGAAGGTGGCCGAAGCCATCGTCGAGACGCTGCAGTCCACCCGGCAGAACGTGCTCATCCAACAGTTCGTCAAGGAGAGCAAGGGCCGCGATGTGCGGGCGCTGGTCGTGGGCGATCGCGTGGTCGCTGCCATGCGACGCAGCGCGAAGGGCGACGAGTTCCGCTCGAACGTGCACCGCGGCGGGTCGGTCGAGAAGGTCGACCTGGATCCCGAGTTCGAGCGTACGGCGGTGCGAGCCGCACAGATCATGGGGCTCAAGGTCGCCGGCGTCGACATGCTCGAGGGCGACGAGGGCCCGCTGGTGATGGAGGTCAACTCCTCCCCCGGGCTCGAGGGAATCGAGGCCGCGACCAAGCTCGACGTGGCCGGCGCGATCATCGACTACATCGACAACCAGGTCGCCTTCCCGCAGATCGACGTGCGCGAGCGGCTGTCGGTGTCCACCGGTTACGGCGTCGCGGAACTGGTGGTGCACGGTGATGCCGACCTCGTCGGCAAGAAGCTCGGCGAGTCGGGCCTGCGCGAGAAGGACATCACCGTGCTCACCCTGCACCGCGGCACCCAGGTGATCCCCAACCCCTTCGACCGCCACGTGCTCGAAGCCGAGGATCGCCTGCTGTGCTTCGGAAAGCTCGAGGAGATGCGCTCGATGATCCCGGCGCGGCCGATGCGACGGGCTCGCGTCAAGAAGCTGCCGAAGCAGCCGATCCTTGAGGACTGACTCTGCGCCTCCGTGACGACAATCACGCGCGATGAGAGCGCCGTCACGCCCTTAGAACCTGTTCCATCGAGACGCCCCAAAAATACCCTGAGGCAATGGGGAGAGTTGCTGCTTTCGCGGTTCGTCGTGGGCCTCTGGTGCTCCTGTTCTGGCTGCTTGCGATCGCCAGCGTCAACGTCCTCGTCCCGCAGTTGGACAAGGTCATCGCCCACGACACGACGGCCTTCATCCCGTCGTATGCCAAGTCGATGGAGGCCTTCCGCCACCTTGATCAGGCCTTCGGCGATGGCAAGAGCCAGACCTTCGCCTTTGTAGCCGTTGAGCGGAAGTCGGGGATCACCTCGCGCGACGAGCTCTGGCTGCAGTCGCTGACCGCGAGGCTCTCCGCGGATCGCGCCGACTTCAGCAGCGTCCCGGACCTGACCCAGCCCGGCATGTTCGACGCCCTGCTCAGCAAGGACCATCAGGCCCTCTACCTGCAGATCGGTCTGCCCGGTCCGGTCGGCGCACCTCAGACCGACGACCAGGTCGCCAAGCTGCGCAGTGAGGTGGGCACGTCCCCGGACGGTCTGAGTGCCTACGTGACCGGCACCCCGGCGACCATCGCCGACACCCAGGACTCGATCCAGCACAGCATCGCCAAGATCACGATCATCACGGTCGTGCTCATCGGCATCATCCTCTTCCTGCTCTACCGTTCGATCCCGATGACGGCGGCAGTCCTGACCTTCATCGGCGCCGCGCTCGGTTTGGGCCGCGGCCTCGTCGCGCTGGCCGGACAGGAACACCTCTTCCACGTCTCGACCTTCACCGAGTCATTCGTGACGGCTGTGGTCCTCGGTGCCGCTACCGACTATGCGATCTTCCTTCTCAGTCGATTCCACGAGTTGCGACGAGCAGGCGTGGAGGCGCGGGAGGCCGCACGTGAGGCGACCGTCAGCACCGCATCGGTGATCGTCGGTTCGGCGCTGACGGTGGCGCTTGCGCTCGCCTCGATGGCGTTCGCGCACATCGCCATGTTCAACACCACCGGCCCGGCGGTGTCCCTGGCGATCCTCTCCACCCTCGCCCTCAGCCTGACGTTCCTCCCGGCCCTGATCTCGTTCGCCGGACCGCGGGGATGGCTGGATCCGAAGCCGCAGCGCTCCGAGGCCACCTGGAACAAGCTCGGCGCTTTCATCGTGACCAAGCCGGCGCGAGTGCTCGCGTTCGGCCTGATCCCGCTCGTGCTGTTGGCGCTGTTCTTCCCGCTCGCCAAGGTCTCCTACGACCAGCGGCGCACGCTGCCGCCCGCCGAGGAGAGCAGCCTCGGCTACCAGTTGCTGGATCGGCACTTCCCGCCCAACGAGGTACTCGCCGACTACATCCTGATCAGCACCGACCACAACGTGCGGAACTCGGCGGATCTCGCCGCGATCGAGAAGGCGGCCGCGGCGGTCGCGAATGTGCCGGGTGTCGCCTCGGTGCGGACGGTCACGCGGCCGCTGGGGTCGACCCTGCCGCAGGCGTCGTTGGCCTATCAGATGGGACAGGCGGGCAAGCAGCTCGGGACCGCCTCGACTCAGGTCGCCCAGGGGGCGAAGGCCGCCCACCAGCTCAACACCGGCGCCCACCAGCTCAGCGACGGCGCGAGCAAGGCCGCCTCAGGTGCGCAGCAGGTTCTGTCCGGCGCGAACCAGCTCGCCTCGGGCTTACCGAAGCTGGCCAGCGGCGCCTCCTCGGCCAAGGGTGGGAGCACTCAGCTTCAGGCAGGAGCTCGTCTGCTGGCCGCATCGCTGAACTCCGGCGCCGACCAGGCGCAGTTGGCGGTCAGTGGCCTCGGCCTGGCCTACAACGCTTTGAAGCAGAGCCCTCTCTGCGGAATCGACCCGTATTGCTCACGGGCACGCGCGGGCATCGCGAAGATCTACGCTGCCGAGCGCGACCAGTTGGTGCCGGGCATGCGACAGGCAGCAACCGCTGCCGGCCAGATCGCCTCGGGCGCTACGTCCCTGACCGCGGGGCTGAGTCAACTGCAGTCAGGGCTCGCCCGCGCCAACACTGGCGCCACGCAACTGCGTGACGGTCAGGCTCTGCTCGCCTCCAAGCTCGGTGCACTCGCCAACGGTGCCGGTCAGGTCGCCAGCGGAACCGGTCAGATGGCCACCCAGGTGTCCGGACTCGGATCGGGCCTGGCGAATGCGTCGACCTTCCTCACCGGCGCGAGCTCGACGGCCGGCCAGAGCGGCTCGGGCGGCTTCTACCTGCCGCCGGCGGCCTTCCACGATCCACGATTCGCGACCGCCACCAATGCATTCGTCTCCCCGAACGGCAAGGCCGTACGGATGATCGAGATCAGCGCCACCGACGCCTTCGGGAACGCGGCGATGGACCGGGTTCCCAAGCTTGCCGCCGCGGTGACGAAGGCGCTGGCAGGAACGCCGTTGGCCAACGCGCGCGTCGAGGTGACCGGCCTGCCTGCGGCGGACGGCGACATCAAGACGCTGGCCAACGACGACTTCAACCACACCGCGCTCACGGCGCTGATCGTGGTGCTGATCATCCTGATGCTGTTGCTGCGCAGCCTGTTGGCATCGGTGTTCCTCATGGCTTCTGTGGTGCTGTC
>JBQCDC010000072.1:0-16206 GCA_051961575.1 Marmoricola sp. | reverse complement strand
ACCCCGACCCCGACGCCGACCAAGACCCCGACCGGCCACGTGCCGACCGGTATCGAGTCCGGCCTCTCGGGTGGTAGCAACACCGGCACCATCATCGCCGCGATGAGCGTTCTGCTCGCCGCTGGTGGCGCTGCCGGTACCGCCGCCTACCGCCGGTACTGGATGCCGCGCGGGTGAGTCGTAAACCGCTCCGGACCCCGCTCGAGGTAGTCGAGCGCTCCGGGCGGTTGCTCATGGCCGCCGTGCTGTGGCTGCTTCTTGCAGCCACAGTCGGCGGCTTTGTGTTTCCCAACCCTGCACCCGCCAAGATCCCCACAGCCCCCAAGGTCACGATCAGCGAGTTCCACTCGCTGTCGCGTCCTGAGCAGGGCATTCGGCTCCTGGTGCCGTCCGTCAACATCGATGCGCCGATCGTTCCGATCGGCCTCAACGGGAACACGCTGACCCCGCCCGACGACGCCAACCTCGTCGGCTGGTGGACCGGGAGCGCCAAGCCGGGCTCCAAGACGGGCCAGACCCTGATCACCGGCCACACCGTGCACACTGGCGGCGGCCAGATGGACCACCTCGGTGCGATCGCTCAGGGCGGCATCATCGAGATCGTCACGAAGCACGGCACGCTCTGGTACCGCGAGACCAGCGTCGTGGTCTACAGCAAGGCCCAGGTCAGCCAACACGCTCAGGAGCTCTTCGGCCAGGGCCGGGCGAAGAACCGACTCATCCTCGTCACCTGCACCGGGTGGACGGGGTCGTACTACACGAGCAACGTCATCGTGTTCGCCGATCCCTTGGGCGTTCCGAACAATCCCAACAAGAATCCGCTCTAGGACGACTCGTCGTCCGAGGAAGCACCCAGCGCGGCCCGCGAGTCGGGCATCCGCCGGTGCATCTCGGCCATCAGCGCGTCGCTGAACCGCGGCGCCAGGAGACCGAACAGCTCCCCCGCGTTGCTCACGAAGGTCCCCATCGTCAGGGGTCGGTCCTCGAGCGCCTTCAGGACGAGCTCGGCCGCCTGCTCCGGCGTCTTGGCCTTCGCCTTCCGGTAAGCCTCGGTGGCACTGATCATGTCGGTCCGCACCAACGAGAGCCTGACGTTCGAGAACGTCACGCCGTCGTACCAGGCCTCGCGCCCAGCAATCCGGGCGAAGGTGTCGAGCGCCGTCTTCGAGGCGATGTAGGCGGCGAACTTCGGCGCCTTCAGCTGCACACCCCAGGTGACCACGTTGACCACGTGGCCGAACTTCTGCTCACGCATGGAGGGCAGCAGAGCCAGCGTCAGCCGTACCGGTCCGAAATAGTTGATCGCCATCGTGCGCTCGAAGTCGTGCATCCGGTCGTAGGAGAGATCGAGGCTTCGCCGGATCGATCGGCCGGCGTTGTTCACCAACATGTCCACATGCCCGCGGTCCGCCAGGATCTTCGCCACCGTCGCGTCGACGGAGTCCGCGTCCGTGAGGTCGCAGGCGTAGGCCGAGGCCTGACCACCCGCGTTCTGGATCTCGTCCACCACACGAGCGAGCTCGTCCGCCCGACGCGCGACGAGGACGACGTTGGCCCCGCGCGATGCGACCCGTTTGGCGGTCGCCTCCCCCACGCCTGACGAGGCCCCCGTCACCACGACCACGCGGCCCGCTACCGGGCTCGCCAGCGGATGCCCGGTCGCCGCGGCAACCGGCGCCACCAGGTGCCGTCGCAGCGTCGCGACCGGGCTGATCAGGAGCGGGTTCACGCCGTGAGCGTATCGGCCCCTCGCTGGGAGGCGGTGTGGGCAGACCGCCGGAGTCTCCGACATGATGGGGCGCATGAAGTTTCAACACGAGTTGACCTTTGACGCCAGCATCGACGACGTCCGCGCGATGCTGCTGACCCCCGGCTATTGGGACACCGTCGCTCAGGCGACCGGAGCCCTGTCGAGCAAGACGACGCTGACCGAATCCGGCAGTGCCGTCGAACTCGTCACAGACGAGGAGCAGAAAGTCGTCGGAGTTCCAGGCTTCGCCAAGAAGTTCGTCGGCGAGTCAACTCGTTCGATCAAGACGACCCGTTGGAGCGGAGACACGGCGTCGGTGACGATCGAGACGCCCGGCAAGCCCACGTCGATGTCGGGCACCGCGACGCTCGCGTCGTCCGGCTCGACGACGACGCTGCGCTACGACCTCGACGTGAAGGCGAGCGTTCCGCTGATCGGCGGCAAGCTCGAGAAGCTGGTAGCCGACCTCACCGTCGAGGGGTTCGGCAAGGAGCACTCGGCCGGCGTCGCGTGGTTGGGTGGTCAGGCATGAGGCCCCTCAAGCACGACATGGAGTACCCCGACCACAGCCCCGAGCAGGTCTACGCGATGCTGTCGCGGTCTGACTTCCGTGAGGCGGTCTGCGAGTACCAGGGCTACCCCCGTCGGACCGTGACGATCAACCCCAACGGCGACGGCATGAACGTCAGGGTCGACCAGTACCGACCCGCCACTGAGGTGCCGTCGTTCGCGCGCAAGCTCGTAGGCGACGAGATCAACATCCTCCAAGAGGAGGAGTGGACGAGTCACACGCAGATGAACCTTCAGGTCTCGATCCCGGGCAAGCCCGGCACGATGGCGGGCACGGTCGTCCTTCGCGAGCACAACGGCGGCACCATCGAGACTGTCGATGTTCAGGTGAAGGTGAACATCCCGCTGGTCGGCGGCAAGCTCGAGACCTTCATCGGCGACATGCTGCTGCGTGCCTTGAAGGCCGAGAACAAGGTCGGATTGCGCTGGTTGGCTGAGGGTAAGTAGCGGGGTTTCGTGACGGCGGCTTCGCCGCCTCCTCAACCTCCGAGGTCCTCAACCTCCGAGGATCGCTGCGATCTCTTGGAGTCCGTACCAACCCGGCTCGTCGTCGGGATCGGTGAAGGGCTCTGCATCGGCGTGGACGGCCACCAGCTCGGACCAGAAGATCTCGCCGTACTCGATCGGGCGATCCGCGACGATCACGACCCGTCGCTGCACGCCCAGCTCGGCCGAGGCGTCCGCCGCAGTCATCAGCGCCAGGTACTCGGCTTCCTCGGACTCATCGGTGGCGACGATCCGATCGGCGCTCTCCGGGATGGCGGCAGCTTCGCGATACGCCCGGAGCTGATCCAGGGTCGCGGGAATGTAGAGCCTCACGCCTGCGGCTTCCGTCGTCCGCGAGGGGCGCGCGGACGATCGGCGCGAGCGCTGTCGACAAGCTCGTCGAGCGCCTCCACCACGCAGTTGCCCAGGATCTCCACATCGGGCAGTGCGTCGCGATCAGCGGTGATGCCGTAGTAGACACCGCCGTCGTAAGAAGTGACGCCGATGGCAAGACCGAAGCCGGGCTGCAGCGGCGGGACCGGATACGTCTCGATCATCTCGGCGCCGGCCAGGTACATCGGGAACTGAGGGCCCGGAACGTTGGTGATCACCACGTTCACGCTCTGCTGGTTCGTGGCCGCGAGCCGCGCGCCGAGTGCGTGGAAGGTGGCGGGAGCGAAGCCCGCGACACCGGCGATACGATCGGCCGCCACGGCCTTACCCGTCTCGCTGTGCGCGCGCAGTGCGTAGGAGACCTGGTGCAGGCGCACCACGGGCGACGCCTCGCCGATCGGGAGATCGAGCAGGTGCCCGATCACCTGCGACCCGAGCGACGTCGGCTCGAGGTCCTCGTCGATGACGCTCATCGGCACCAGCGCTCGGATGCGACGAGCGTTCGTCACGTGCTCGGCGCGCACCATCAGCCAGGAGCGGATCGCACCGGTCAGGGTGGCCAGGATGACGTCGTTGACGGTTCCTCCGTGGACCTGGCGCACACGGCGGTAGTCCTTCAGCGCGGTGCGAACCGCGAGCACGCGGCGCTGTTCCGACGGATCGACATTGAACGGCGAGCTCTGCACGCGCGGGCGGCCGACAGCGGCATTGGCGACATCTACGACACGGCTGGCGGCGCTGTCGGCGACCTTCTCCACCAGGTTGACGGCGCCTCGGGCGCTGCCGAGCAACTGGCTCGGCCGGCGCATCCCTTCCCTCAGGGCGGAGACCACCATCGTCGCCTGTGTGGGCTCGCTGTGTGGCATCCACTCGTCGTGCACGATCGTGCGCTGGCCCGGATCGATGTCGAGCAGCACCTGGCCGAGGTCGACCGTCGAGATGCCGTCGACCAGGATCTCGTGGGACTTCGAGAGCAGTGCGACCTTTCCTCCCTCGAGTCCCTCGACGAAGTAGATCTCCCACAACGGGCGCTGGCGGTCGAGCGGGCGCGAGGCGATGCGCGCGGTGAGGTCGCGAAGTTGGTCCAGCGAGCCCGGACGCGGCAGCGCTGAGCGGCGCACGTGGAAGTTCAGGTCGAACTCCGGGTCGTCCAACCAGACCGGGTTCGCGAGCTGGCCGGGGACGTTGCGAACACGCTGCCGGTATCGGGGAACGAACGAGATCCGATCCTGGATGTGGGCGAGCAGTGCCTGGTAGTCCAAGCCCGAGTCCCGGGGGTCGAAGATCTCGACGGTGACGTTGTGCATCGGCGTCCGAGCCGAGTCCTGGGCCAACACCGCCAGATCGGTTGCTCGCAACCGGTCAACCACAGTTCGCCTCCTCGGGTTGGACTGCGTGACATTATTTCACTGGCCGAAGCCCCCGCTGCGACAGCAGTCCGGCCCTTGACGACCGCAGGAGACCTCATGAAGCGTCCGATCGTGCTGGCAGTGGCCGGACTGTCCCTCGCTGTTCTCACCCTCGCCGGCTGCGGACACACGACCGGGACCGGGGAGAAGGCCGTCAACGCTGTTCCGCTCACGTCGACCACCGGCGTCACCGCCGAGGGCGGCATCGTGATCAAGATCTCCGTCTCCAAGACGTCGGTGAATCCGACGGGTGGCACAGCATCTGTCGGGGTCGGCAAGCCGGTGACCCTCCTGATCACCTCTACGGTGGCCGGCCAGATCCACGTACACAGCTCGCCCGAGCAGCACATCGTCTTCCCGGTCGGCATCTCGAAGGCGACGCTGACCTTCAACACCCCGGGGACGATCGAGGTCGAGGACCACGCGCTGGACCGTCAGATCGTGCAGATCCAGGTCAGCTGAGCCACCTTGTGATCCTTCTTCACGGGCTGGGTGGCGCTCGCGACCTTCCGGTGCCGGCACCGCTGGCGATCGTCGCCGGCACCATCGCGGTCGCGGTCACCTTTGTGATCCTCGCGCTCGCCTGGCGCTCGCCCCGCTTCGAAGGCCCGCGAGGCTCGCTGGGCATTCGGCGTCGCGCCATCAGCTTCTTCGACTCAGCCGCTTGGGATCGGTTCGCAGCGGTGCTCGGCCTGGTCATCTTCGGCTGGTGCGGATGGGCGCTTCTGGCGGGCGCCGACTCGAATACCAATCCCGTGTTCGGTGTCTTCTACGTGCTGGTCTGGGTCGGCGTGCTGCCCCTGTCGTTGCTCTTCGGACGCGTCGCCCATGCGCTCTCCCCGTGGCGCACGATCGCTCGAGTGCGCTGCTGGATCACGCGGGTACCTGCCGATCGCGGCCTGTTCGACTACCCGGAGCGCCTGGGCTACTGGCCGGCGGCTCTCGGGCTCTTCGCCTTCGTCTGGCAGGAATTGGTCAGCGCCGACCAGGTGACGCTGTCCGTGGTGCAGCTCTGGCTCGGCATCTATGCGGTCGCCATGATCGGCGGGACGGTGCTCTTCGGGCTCGAGTGGCTCGACCGCGCGGACCCCTTCCAGGTCTACTCCGACCTCCT
This sequence comes from Marmoricola sp., assembly GCA_051961575.1. Lineage (GTDB taxonomy): Bacteria > Actinomycetota > Actinomycetes > Propionibacteriales > Nocardioidaceae > Marmoricola. The sequence goes on along the minus strand of JBQCDC010000072.1, from coordinate 10,484 downwards.
GGCGCGGATGTCGCCGTGGGGACGCGATGCCGAGGGCACCCTCGTGCTCCGCTCGCCACTCTCCAACCTGGCGACGTTGAAGCCCGCGGCGGGACTGGTGGCCACGCTCGCGATCCTGTTCGGCTCAACCGTGTACGACTCGGCCAAGGACTCCCCCGCATGGACCAAGTTCGTCGCCGGCCTGAGCGCCGGACCGGTCACCGTGGGAACCCTTGCCCTGCTGGGCAGTTGGGTAGCGGTGGCCGTCACGTTCTATGTGGCCGCGCGCGTCAACGGACCGATCTCGGTCCGGTCGCGAGATCTCCCCGACCTGCTCGCGCCCTCGCTGCTGCCGATCATCGCGGGGTACATGACCGCGCACTACCTGAGCTACTTCGTCTATCAGGGCCAGATCACTTTGGCCCAGCTCAGCGACCCGCTGAGCACCGGCGCCAACTACCTGGGCACGGGCACCCTCTCGCCGAACATGTGGCTGATGGACCACGGCACGTTCCTGGCGACCCTCAAGGTGGTGGTCATCGTGATCGGACACGTGGTGGGTGCGATCGCCGCACACGACCGCACCGTCGCTCTGACCGTGGCGTCCGAGGGCCAGGCGAGAGCGAAGACCACCGCCGGCATCCCCATGGCGGTCCTGATGCTGCTGTACACGTCGACAGGCCTGATGCTGCTCTTCGGGACCTGAGGACGCGCCGCGGCTCCTTCGTCTTGGACACAACGCGTTGTGCGAGACTCGTGCGCGTGGCCGAACAATCCCGGTTCATCCCGCTCCCCGAGCTCGCCGACATCCTCAGCATCTCGGGATCGCAGGCCTACGCCCTGGTCAGGCGCGGGGACCTGCGCGCCATCAAGATCGGTGGACGCGGCCAATGGCGCGTCGAGCGCACCGAGCTCGAGTCCTACATCGCGCGGATGTACGAGGAATCGGCCCGCCTGATCGCCGAGGATCCGTTCTCCGAGGATGCCGAGCTCGACTAGCAGCCAGGTGAACCGTCGGGTGAATCAGGCGCCCTGAACGGGAATTTGCCTCTCTGAGTGCAAATATTGGCAAATGGCCGCAAACGAACGCAAAGACGCCCATCGGCACCCCATGATCATCCAGCCCCGCCGCGGTCCCCGCGCGGGCTCGATCCGCACGATCAGGATCGAGCCGCCACTGATCGCGCCCGGCGACCCGGCAAGCGGCGGTATTGCGGTGCAGGGAGTCCTGCCACTCGAGGGGCTAGCGGACGCCCCACGTGCGCCTGAGCACGCGACCACACGTCGCCGGCCACGCTGCACGCTCGAGTTCACCGAGGCGGAGCTCCGTCAGATCGCGCAGCAGTTCTGCGTAGGCGCCGTCGAGGTGATCTTCGGGGACCGACCGGTCAATCAGCTGCTCCGGTGCACCTCGGAGCGCGTGTACGGCGATCTCGCCAAGAAGTCGGCGCTGGCCAGGAGTCGTCGTCGCCTCACCACGGAGCGCGTGGCTCACGCACGGCTGGCGCGGATCCGCCTCCAGCGACCCAGCCCTAAGGCTGTGGAGATCTGCGCGCGGCTGCGTCAGGGCGAGCGCAACCACGCGCTGGCGGCCCGATTGGAGCTCATCAACGGTCGCTGGATCTGCGTCGCGCTCGAGGCCGCCACGCCCTAACTGACGGCTCGAGCGTGCGAAGTGACGGCTCGGGGGTTAGGCAGCTTTACCGTGGCACTGCTTGTACTTCTTGCCCGAGCCGCAGGGGCAGGGCGCGTTGCGGCTGGTACCGGCGTACGGGTCGCTCGCGTTCACCTGAGGCGCCGCACCGCGAACTTCTACCCCGCCGTCCTCGCTGGGGGCGCTGTAGCTCAGTTGCGGCTGTGCGTGCTGGCTCAGGGTCGGCGTGACGACCTGCGGCTCGACCGAGCCCAACTCGACGTCGCCCTCGACCGCGGGCTCCTCGTGGTGGACCTCGACGTGGAAGAGAAAACCGACGGTCTCCTCGCGGATCGCGTCCTGCATGGTCGCGAACATGTCGAAGCCCTCGCGCTGGTACTCCACCAGCGGGTCGCGCTGCGCGTAGCCGCGCAGACCGATGCCCTCACGCAGATAGTCCATCTCGTAGAGGTGCTCGCGCCACTTGTTGTCGAGCACCGACAGCAGGACCTGGCGCTCGACGTCTCGGGTGACCTCGGCACCGAGCTCGGCCTCGCGGCGCTCATAGGCAGCCTGGGCGTCCGCCTGGACGACCTGGATCAGCTCGGCACGATCAAGACCGGCGCGACCACCGACCTGGTCCTCGAGCTCCTGGTACTTCAGCGAGATCGGGTAGAGGGCGCCCAGTGCGGTCCAGAGCTCGTCGAGGTCCCACTCCTCGGGGAATCCCTCGGTCGCGGCGGTGATGTAGGAGGCGACGACGTCGTCGAGCATGCGGAGGATCTGCTCGCGCAGGTCCGCTCCCTCGAGCACCTGACGACGCTCCGCGTAGATGACCTCGCGCTGGCGGTTCATCACGTCGTCGTACTTGAGGACGTCCTTGCGGGACTCGAAGTTCTGCGCCTCGACCTGCGACTGCGCCGACTGGATCGATCGCGTGACCATCTTGGTCTCGATCGGGACATCGTCGGGAACGCGCAACGTCAACAGCACACGGTCGACGAAGTCGGACTTGAACAGACGCATGAGGTCGTCCTGCAGCGACAGGTAGAACCGCGACTCCCCCGGGTCGCCCTGACGGCCCGAACGACCACGCAGCTGGTTGTCGATGCGTCGGGACTCGTGGCGCTCGGTGCCCAAGACGTAGAGACCGCCGAGCGCCTTGACCTCGTCGTGCTCGGCCTTGACCTGAGCGGTGACCTTCTCGAGTGTCGCGGCCCAGGCGGCCTCGTACTCCTCCGCGTTCTCGACGGGGTCCAGACCGCGCTTGCGCAGCTCCTGGTCGGCCAGGAACTCGGTGGATCCACCGAGCATGATGTCGGTTCCACGACCGGCCATGTTCGTGGCGACCGTGACCGCGCCCTTGTGACCGGCCAGGGCGACGACCTTGGCCTCGTCGGCGTGCTGCTTGGCGTTGAGGACCGTGTGCGGCACCCCTCGCGCGCGCAGCAGCCCGGAAAGCAGCTCGGACTTCTCGACCGAGGTCGTGCCGACAAGGACGGGCTGGCCCTTGCGGTGGCGCTCCTCGAGATCGTCGGCGACCGCGTTGAACTTGGCCTCTTCGGTCCGATAGATGAGGTCGGGCTGGTCGATGCGAGCCATCGGCCGGTTGGTCGGGATCGGCACCACGCCGAGCTTGTAGATCTTGTCGAACTCGGAGGCCTCGGTCATGGCCGTACCGGTCATGCCGGAGAGCTTCGTGTAGAGGCGGAAGAAGTTCTGGAGCGTGACGGTGGCGAGGGTCTGGTACTCCTCGCGTACCTGCACGTTCTCCTTGGCCTCGATGGCCTGGTGCAGACCGTCGTTGTAGCGACGGCCGGCCAGGATGCGGCCGGTGTGCTCGTCGACGATCAGGACCTCGCCGTTGATGACGACGTACTCCTTGTCGTTGCGGAAGAGCTCCTTGGCCTTGATCGAGTTGTTGAGGAACGAGATCAGCGGGGTGTTCGCCGACTCGTAGAGGTTGTCGATGCCCAGGTGGTCCTCCACCTTGGTGATGCCGGGCTCGAGCACCGAGATCGTCCGCTTCTTCTCGTCGACCTCGTAGTCCACGTCGATCGTGAGTCGCTGCGCGATCTTCGCGAACTCGCCGTACCACTTCACGTCGTCCTCGGTCGGGCCCGAGATGATCAGCGGAGTACGGGCCTCGTCGATGAGGATGGAGTCGACCTCGTCGACGATGGCGAAGTTGTGTCCACGCTGCACGCAGGCGGAGATGTCGTTCGCCATGTTGTCGCGCAGGTAGTCGAACCCGAGCTCGGTGTTCGTGGCGTAGGTGATGTCGCGGTTGTAGGCCTCGCGGCGCTCCTCGGGCGTCATATCCGGCAGGATCACGCCGACGGTGAGGCCGAGGAAGTGGTGCACGCGGCCCATCCATTCGGACTGGTACTTGGCCAGGTAGTCGTTGACCGTGACCACGTGGACGCCCTTGCCCTCGAGTGCGTTCAGGTAGGCCGGCAGCGTCGAGACGAGCGTCTTGCCCTCACCGGTCTTCATCTCCGCGATGTTGCCCAGGTGGAGCGCGGCGCCACCCATGATCTGGACGTCGAAGTGCCGCTGCCCGAGCACGCGCTTGGCGGCCTCACGGACCGTGGCGAACGCCTCGACCATGATGTCGTCGAGCGTCTCGCCGTCGGCCAGGCGGCCGCGGAACTCGTCGGTCATCTGGCGCAGCTCTTCATCGCTCATCGCAACGAAGTCGTCTTCGACCGCATTGACCGACTTTGCGATCGCTTCGAGCTGTCGCAGGATCTTGCCCTCGCCGATGCGCAGGACCTTGTCGATGACGGACACGCAGAACTCTCCTCGTGGCTGTTGAGCAGCACCCATCGAGGACTCCTGGTGAGTCCGCAGGACGGGCCTGGTCATCCTACCCAGCGGGCGAGGCGCCTAGGAGCCGCTCGCTAGTTCTGTGGCCAGAGCCGGCCCGAGGTCCCCTCGAGGCTCCGCGTGGACCCTGTCGAGACCCAGCCAGCGGGCCATCGACGACAGCTCAGCCGCGAGTTCAATAACAGTGTCGGCGGGCGCGTCCGGCTCCGCGAAGGAAGCCAGGACCCTGAGCGTCGAGGCGCTCCGATCGGCCTTCAGGTCGACGCGCGCCACCAGACGGTCGCCCAGCAGGAACGGCAGCACGTAGTAGCCGTGCTCGCGCTTGGGTGCCGGCGTGTAGATGCCGATGCGGTAGCGGAAGCCGAAGATCGACTCGGTGCGGTCGCGCTCCCAGATGAGCGGATCGAACGGTGCGAGCAGCGCGCGTGCGCTGGTCTTTCTGGGGAGCCGGGCCTCGGCATGAAGGTAGGTCGGCCGACCCCAACCCTCCACACGAGCCGGCAGGAGCTCGCCCGACTCGACCATCACCTCGATCGCCTTCTTGGCGTCGGCGACACGAAGCCGGTAGTAGTCGGCCAGGCAGTTCGCGGAGGCGATTCCCAGGGCTCGCGCCGCCCGGCGCACCAACTCCAGATGAGCATCGGCGGCCGACCAGGCGGCCTGGTTGAGGACAGTCGACGGCAGCACCCGCTCGGGGAGGTCGTAGATCCGCTCGAACTGGCTGGTGCGTCCGGCCACCGCGAGCTCACCCGCAAGGAACAAGTACTCCAGCGCGCGTTTGGCCTCCGACCAGTTCCAGCCCCAGTTCTCCTTCGACCGCCGCTGGCCGTCATCCAGTTCGCGCGCCGTCCTCGGACCGAGGTCGCGCACCCGAGCCAGGATGTCGTCGGCTTGGGTATGGCCGCCGCCCCACCATGGGTGTCCGTCGTTGCGGTACCGCTCCATCCGGAAGGTGAACACGGGCCAGAGCTCGACCGGAATGAACGCAGCAACATGCGCCCAGTACTCGACGGCGCGTCGGGGCGCGCGACCGGTGGCCCGGTCGAGCAGGTCCGGCGCGTAGGTGCCGATCCGCGAGTAGAGCGGCAGGTAGTGCGCTCGTTGCAGCACGTTGACCGAGTCGATCTGCAGCACGCCGAGTCGCTGGATCGCGCGATCGATGGTTCCCAGGTTGACCGTGACCGGCCGAGCGCGATCAAGCCCTTGGGCGGCGATCGCTACCCGGCGCGCCTGCGCCGTCGACAGATCGATCACTGCACGTCGACCAGGTTCTCGCGCACCGCGTACATGGCGGCCTCCGTGCGCGAGCGGAGCTTCAGCTTGTCGAGGATGCTGCGCATGTGGTTCTTGACCGTGTTCTCGCTGATGGCGAGTGCCTTGGCGACATCGCGATTGTTCATCCCACGAGCCACCAGCCGCAGCACCTCGAGCTCACGGTCGCTCAGACGACGCCGACGCGATGCGGCAGGGTCGGGATCGGTGGCCTGTTTGAACTCGTCGAGGAGCTTGGAAGCCATCACGGGGCTGATCATCGACTGACCCCGGACCACGGCCCTGATCGCCTCCGTGACCTCGTCGAAGGACGATCCCTTCAGCAGGTATCCGGAAGCGCCCGCTCGCACGGACTCGTACAGATCGGCACCGGACTCGCTCGCGGTCAACATCACGACCTTGACCTCAGGCGCCAACTCCTTGAGGCGTCCGCACAGGTCCACACCCGAGTCCTGACCGAGCGCAACGTCGACGAGGGCTACATCGGGGGCTTCGGCCGCGGCGAGAGCGGAGGCCGCGTCCGTCGTAGCCGCGGAGCCCAGCACCGAGACATCGTCGAGGGTGTCCAGAAGAGCCGCCAGACCACGGCGGAAGAGCTCATTGCTGTCGACGACTAGGACACGGACACCCGTAGACCCGGTCGATGAACTCACCCGCTCATCATCGCAGGGATCACCGACCGGGTCTGGGAATTGCTAACTGAGGTCGAGCGAGATCACGCCGTAGTCGTAACCGCGACGGCGGTAGACGACACTCGGCTTCTCGCTCTCCTTGTCCACGAACAGGTAGAAGTCGTGTCCGACGAGCTCCATCTCGTACAGCGCCTGCTCAAGAGAGATCGGCGACGCTGCATGGCTCTTCTCCCGCACGACGAGCGGGCCCTCCCCGTCGACCGCGACGGGGCCGACCTTGTGAACTGAGACCGACACCTCGTCATAGGCGTGGTCCGATGACGTCTGCGCGGACCGCGCCATCGCCGCGGCCACGGATTCGGGAGCATGCTGCCCCCGGTGCACCTTGCGACGGTCTGCCGCCTTGCGCATCTGCGCGGCAAGCTTGTCCAAGGCGAGGTCGAGCCCCGCCATCTTGTCCTCCGCCGATGCCTCCGCGCGGACGATCGGCCCGCGCGACCGCGCGGTGAGCTCCACCTTGATCGCGCGCTCGGGCTGGCGCGGGTGCTTGTCACGCTCGACGAGGACGTCGACGCGGATGATGTGGTGGTCGTGCTTCTCGAGCCGCTGGAGCTTGTCGATCACGTGCTCGCGGAACCGTTCCGACACCTCACAGTGCCGACTGCTGACAACAACGTCCATCAGACCTCCTGCTCGATTCGCGAAATAAAAACGAGCCCGTTCCAGCCGCAGCGCGCCTTTCTCGGCGCTGCTACGGGACCTGGACGGACTCCATGACAAGACGTTAGTGCGCCGACCAAGCGAGCGGAAGAATTCACCTAACTATTTACCTGTGAACTGTGGTCGCGGAGCCCGGCAGCGGCTACCGTCACCGCCCCCGAGGCGGGCAGGCCGGCGAGCGCGAGGGCCGAACAGGCCTCCCGGACGGTGGCTCCGGTTGTCATCACGTCGTCGCAGACCACGATCCGCACCGACGCGCCCGGGCGCCCGATGGCGCTGCGCGCGCGAGGAGACGCGGCGAAGGCGTCGCCCAGGTTGCGGCGACGCTCCGATGCGCTCAGACCCACGGAGTCCTTCACGGGGAGGCGCAGGCGCAAGAGCGGGACCGCCTGCGCGCTGAGTCCCTGCGAGCGGAGGAGAGCGGCGGCCGTCCGCGTCATGCGCAGGGCCGGGTCATGCCCTCGGATCCGCACCGCGCGCCGCCGGGACGGAATCGGGACGAGCAGCAGGTCGCACTCCGTCACGAGCCAATCACCGCGGTCCGCCAACGAACTCGCCGCGCCCGCGAGCAACGCACCCAATGGCGCGGCGAGCGACCAGGCGGAGCGCTCCTTGTGCGCCACGATCAGCTCGCGCAGCCATCCTTCGTACTCCCCCGCGCAGGCGCCGATCACGCCAGGCAGACCGAGATCCAACGGGCGCGGCTCCACCCGGTTGGCCGCCATCGACGAGCACGACCGGCACCACGGTCGGCCCGGAATTCCGCAGCCCAAACACGCGGACCCGTGCACCAGGTCTGCCCACGCATCGAAGAGTTCGGCACTCGCTCCCATAGCGCCAGCGTCTTGAGCAGAACCGACATGCGCCGGAAAAACAGAACAGGGGCTGTGGACAACGAGTGTCCACAGCCCCTGTTGGAAGGGTTCAGCCGATCAGTAGCGGTACAGCTCCGGCTTGTAGGGGCCCTCAACCGGGACGCCGATGTAGTCGGCCTGCTCCTGGCTCAGGACCGTCAGCTCGACACCCAGGGCGTCGAGGTGCAGGCGGGCGACCTCCTCGTCGAGGTGCTTCGGCAGAACAAAGACGCCGACCTCGTACTCGTTGGTCTTGGTGAAGATCTCGATCTGCGCCAGCACCTGGTTGGTGAAGGAGTTCGACATCACGAACGACGGGTGGCCGGTCGCGTTGCCGAGGTTCAGCAGACGACCCTCGGAGAGCACGATGATCTTCTTGCCGTCGGGGAAGATCCACTGGTGGACCTGCGGCTTGATCTCGTCCTTGACGATGCCCGGGATCTTGGCGAGGCCGGCCATGTCGATCTCGTTGTCGAAGTGACCGATGTTGCCGACGATGGCCTGGTTCTTCATCTTCTGGAAGTGCTCGACGCGGATGATGTCGAAGTTTCCGGTAGTGGTGACGAAGATGTCCGCGAACTCGACGACCGACTCGAGGCGCTTGACCTCGAAGCCGTCCATCGACGCCTGCAAGGCGCAGATCGGGTCGATCTCGGTGATGATCACGCGAGCGCCCTGACCACGCAGCGACTCGGCCGAGCCCTTGCCTACGTCGCCGTAGCCGCAGACGACCGCGGTCTTACCGGCGATCATCACATCGGTGCCACGGTTGATGCCGTCGATGAGCGAGTGGCGGCAGCCGTACTTGTTGTCGAACTTCGACTTGGTCACCGAGTCGTTGACGTTGATCGCCGGGAAGAGCAGCGAGCCCTCCTTGAAGCGCTCGTACAGGCGGTGGACACCGGTGGTGGTCTCCTCCGTCACGCCCTTGATGTCATTGGCGATGGCCGTCCACTTCTGCGGGTTGGCCTCGAGGGAGCGCGCGAGGACCCGAAGGACCTCCTTGAACTCCTCGTTGTCGGTGGTGTCCTGACCGGGAACGGCACCGGCCTTCTCGTACTCGACGCCGAGGTGGACGAGCATGGTGATGTCGCCACCGTCGTCGAGGAGCATGTTCGGGCCGACCGGGTTACCCGCCGCGTCGGTGAAGTCGAAGACCTTCTCGGCCTCGTCCCAGTACTCGGCCAGCGTCTCGCCCTGCCAGGCGAAGACGGGCGTGCCCTGCGGGTTGTCGACGGTGCCGTTGGGGCCGACGACGACGGCCGCGGCCGCGTGGTCCTGCGTCGAGAAGATGTTGCAGGTGGCCCAGCGAACGTCGGCACCGAGCGCGACGAGCGTCTCGATGAGAACGCCGGTCTGGATGGTCATGTGCAGCGAGCCCGCGATGCGCGCGCCCTTGAGCGGCTGGTCCTTGCCGTAGCGCTCACGCATGGCCATGAGGCCGGGCATCTCGTGCTCGGCGAGGGTCAGTTCCTTGCGGCCGAACTCGGCGAGGGAAAGGTCAGCGACCTTGTAGTCCATCTGAATACTCCTGAAGAGAGTTATCGCGTCGCGCGCCGCGCATCTGCGCACCGTCGGGATCTCCCGCGCGGACCGGAGCAAGCCTACGTCAGACGCGTGATCAGCGCTTCACGGCGGGCCGCTGTGGTTTGGGTTTCGTGACGCGCCTTCGGCGCTCCTCAACCTCCGGAGGGTGACGCGCCTTCGGCGCTCCTCAACCTCCGGGGTACCAGATGTATGGCGAGGGCTATGGCCAGGCCGACCGCGAGACCGATGACTCCGGCCGACACGGTCTCCACGATCCAGCCGCCGACTCCTCCGACGTGGTGCCCCCAGGACACGATCGTGTGCTCGGGCCAGTGCCAGCCCATCTCGGCGAGCTGCGCGATGAGGATGTGGCCTCCGACCCAGAGCATGGCGAGGACGCCGACGACCGACAGGACGGACAGCAGCAGCGGCATGCCCGCGACGAGTCCGCGGCCCACCACGCGCGCCGTCGGGGAGCCACGCCCCAGCAGGTGCAGTCCGACGTCGTCCATCTTCACGATGAGCGCGACCACGCCGTAGACGGCGATCGTGATGAGCACGGCCACCACGATCAGGACGGCGGCCCGTGACCAGAACGTCTCCGCATCCAGCGACGCTGAGGAGATCATCATGATCTCGGCCGAGAGCACGAGGTCGGTTCGGATCGCTCCCCGGACCAGCGCCTCCTCACTGTGCGCACTCTCCTTGTGAGCCGTGGCGTGCGCTCCGCGAACCCACTCGAGGACCTTCTCGGCACCCTCGAACGCCAGGTACCCGCCACCCAGCAGGAGGATCGGCGCGAGCGCGAAATGGGCAAACTCGCTCAGGATCAACAGCACCGGCAGGATGACCAGCAGCTTGTTGCGGATCGACCCGATCGCGATGCGGCGAACGATCGGTAGCTCACGCTCGGGCGTGACCCCGTCGAGGTACTGCGGAGTCACCGCCGTGTCGTCGATGACGACCCCGGCCGCCTTGACGGAGGTCGTCGCCGCCGCGGCGGCAACGTCGGCGACCGAGGCTGCGGCTGCTCGTGCG
>JBQCDC010000071.1:0-24551 GCA_051961575.1 Marmoricola sp. | reverse complement strand
GACAACCCGCCGCGGCATCGGGGCTCTGCTCGCCTCGATCCCGCCGTTCGTGACCTACGCCGTTGAGGTGTTGGCCGTGCGCAGAAACTGGATCGGCGACTCCTGGCGTCTGCGGGAAGAGGCCGGCCGCAGCCGCGCCGAGCGGGCGGTGCGCTGGGTCCTGGTGGCCCCGCTGCGCGGACTGGTCGCCGCAGCCGGTGTGGTTGCGGTTCTTACCGGCGTTGCCCTGCTCGTCGGCCCGCCTGCTTCGTCGTAACGCACGAGGTCCTGGGCCGCCTCGCGTTGTGCGAGACGGCCCAGGGCTCCCCTCGTCCCCGTTGCCCTCCCCAGGCTCAGGCCGGAACCTTCTCCGGTTCCTCGTCGATGGTCCGCACGGGGCCGGTGAACCAGCGCTTCGCCGAAACGTTCCACCAGATGGCGAGCACGATCAGCACGCCCACCGTGGCGATCGGCGCGTAGTTCACCGACGCCCAAGCGAACTCTTTTCGCCAGGGTGCCGCAGCGGGAACCGTTGGCAGCATCAGCATGATCGAGACGAAGATGATCTCGACAACAGCAACCGGGTTCATCCACTTGTATTTGTTGCCGTTGTTCCAGCCGCCCGTCTCGAATCTGTCGCCGTGTCGCCAGCGGAGGAAGATCGGGATCGCGAAGGAGAGGTACAGCCCGATCACCGACACAGAGGTGACTGCGTAGAACGCGGTCGGGATGCCGCCCACTGACTTCAAGGCCGGTAGCGTGATGATCCCGCCGATGACAGCTGCACAGATGACGGCGTTGACCGGGGTCCGATTCGCGTTGACCTTCGACCAGAGCTGTGAGCCCGGGACCGCGCGGTCGCGGCTGAACGCGAACATCATCCGCGACGTCGAGGTCAGACACGCTGTCGCGCAGAACAACTGGGCGCATGAGGAGATGAACAGCAGAGTGCCTGCCCAGTTAGCGCCAAGCGCGGCGTGGAAGATGTAGTCGACGCCGCCCGCGGGAATCGACCCGTAGTCGGGGTGACCCTTCACCTGAGGGATCGCGAAGGTGATGGCGAGCAGAAGCAAGTAGCCACCAACAGCCGAGTAGAAGATGGATTGCCACAGGCCTTTGGCCGCCGAGTTCGCGGCTCCTTGAGTCTCCTCGGACAGGTGCACTGAGGCGTCGAAGCCGGTGATCGTGTACTGGGTGAGGATGAACCCGAACGGGATGATCGAGAGCCAGAACTGCCAGGACGATGTGGCGTGAGCTCCGCTCTGCCAGCCCGATCCGTTGAAGCGATCGGTGAAGACCTGCGAGAAACTCAGGTGCTGGTCCGGAACGAAGAGCAGCACGGCGATGAGGAAGACCGCGCCGGCAACGTGCCACCAGACTGAGATGTTGTTGATGACTGCCAAAAGGTGGCTGGAGAAAATGTTGAGCAGCGCGATGGCCACCAGGATCACCAAGAAGTAGATGAACACGACGTTGAGAGAGAAGTGGCTCACCCAGCCCCACTCGAGGAACGTCAGGTCGAAGAAGGTTGCACATCCGTATGCGACCGAGGCGGTGACCGCGATCAGTCCGATGAGGTTCAGCCAACCTGTGAAGAAGCCGGCCATGGGTCCGCCGAGTTTGGACGCCCAATAGTAGATGCCGCCCGAGGTCGGCATCGACGAGACGAGCTCCGACATGGTGAAGCCGATGATCATGATGAAGAGCGCGATGATCGGCCAGGACCACGAGATCGAGACTGGACCACCGTTGGCAAGACCCGCGCCGTATGTCGTCAGGCAGCCGGCCAGGATCGAGATGATCGAGAACGAGATCGCGAAGTTGGAGAACCCGGACCAGGTCCGGGCCAGTTCCTGCTTGTAGCCAAGTCGAGCGAGGTGGGCTTCGTCGGATGTGAGCTCGTGCGGCTCGAGGACTTCATGTGCTTCAGGCATCGGTGGGTTCTACCTCTCGGTCCAGAAACGCGATCTGGAAGTGACGTTAAACCCCGTTCTAACGAGATGTAAACGCCTAAATGTAAAATTGGTATGAACTCCGACCTTTATTGGGCGAGGTCGTTGACACGCCGCCCGCGCGTGTCAAGACTGGCTCCGTGTCCGCACTCGCCGATCCGCATCCGTTGCCTCAGGCAGCGTTTCGGCCGCTGCGCACCCATCACGCCTTCGAGGGTTGTGTCGAGCAGCTGGCCACCGCGATCCGACTCGGTGTGTATCCCAAGGGCACCGTCCTTCCACCCGAGCGCGAGCTGGCCGAGCAGATGGCCGTGTCACGTGCGACGTTGCGCGAGGCGATCGCGGCGCTGAGATCTGCCGGACTCGTCGAGACCACGCGTGGACGCGGCGGTGGCAGTGTCGTCAAGCGGGTGCCGACCGCGAAGCGCGCGCGCAGCAAGGCCTCCCTTGTGCAGCGCAACGAGGAGCTGCTGGATTCGCTTGTGTTCCGCGGGATCGTCGAGCCGGGTGCTGCCGCGCTCGCCGCTGGTCGCGACCTTGCCCCTGAGTTTCGCGAACAGCTTCGCGCCTACGCGGTCGAGGCCGCCGACGCCCAAGGAACGCCGGCCTACCGACAGCGTGACTCGCGCCTGCACCTCGCGATCGCGGCGGCGTCGGGATCCGACCTCACGATGTCCGCGGTGACCAAGGTCCAGGCGGACCTCGACGAGCTGCTGCATCGGATCCCGGTCCTGCCGGTGAACATCGGCCACTCGACCACCCAGCACAACGCCATCGTCAACGCGATCCTCGCGGGCAATGCCCGGAAGGCATCCCGCGTCATGACGCAGCACTGCGACGACACGGCGGCGCTGCTCCGAGGGCTCCTCGGATAGTCGCGCCAGAAGCACCGGACACGGAAACGAGGAGTGGGATGACCCGAAACGACAGGCACCTGAGCCTGGACGGCCTCCGAGCGATGATCGGCGAGGGTCGCGTCGACACCGTGATCGTGGCGTTCACGGACATGCAGGGCAGGCTCCAGGGCAAGCGCCTCCACGGCCAGTACTTCCTCGACGTCGTGGTCGAGCACGGCACCGAGGGCTGCAACTACCTGCTCGGTGTCGACGTCGACATGAACACCGTGGCCGGTTACGCGATCACCTCGTGGGAGCGCGGTTACGGCGACATGGAGTTCGTCCTCGACACCGACACCATCAGGGTGCTTCCACACCTTCCCGCCACCGCGATGGTGCAGTGCGACCTGGTGTGGCCCAACCACGCGCCGGTGAACCAGTCGCCGCGCACGATCCTCAAGGCCCAACTCGAGCGGGCTGCCGCCCTCGGTTACACCGCGCTCGCAGGCACCGAACTCGAGTTCATCCTGTTCGAGGACACCTACGAGGACGCGTCGAACCGGAACTACCAGGGCCTCACGCCGTCCAACCAGTACAACGTCGACTACTCGATCGTCGGCGGCACGAGGGTCGAGCCCGTCCTCCGCGAGATCCGCAACGTCATGTACGGCGCGGGGATGAACGTCGAGGGGTCGAAAGGGGAGTGCAACTTCGGCCAGCACGAGATCGGCTTCCTCTACGACGAGGCCCTGGTCACCGCCGACAACCACGCGGTCTACAAGACCGCGGCCAAGGAGATCGCCGCGCAGCACGGCAAGAGCCTCACGTTCATGGCGAAGTACAACGAGCGGGAGGGCAACTCCTGCCACATCCACCTGTCGCTGCGGGGCACCGACGGTTCGCTGGTCTTCTGGGACTCCGAGGCGGGCACGCGCAGCCCGCTCTACGACAACTTCGTCGCCGGAATCCTGGCGACCATGAGCGACCTCACCCTGCTCTACGCGCCGAACGTCAACTCCTACAAGAGATTCGCGGACGGGTCCTTCGCACCCACGACCATCGCGTGGGGAGAGGACAACCGCACGTGCGCAGTCCGGCTGGTCGGGCGCGGCGCCGGCGCGCGGATGGAGAACCGCGTACCCGGCGGCGACGTGAACCCGTACCTCGCGCTCGCGGCCATGCTCGCCGGCGGACTGCATGGGATCGAGAAGGGACTCGAGCTCGAGCCCGCCTTGGAGGGCAACGCGTACACGTCGGGTCGCCCGAAGGTGCCGAACACGTTGCGAGCGGCGCGAGACGCCTTCACCAACTCTGCGGTCGCGCGGGCCGCGTTCGGGGACGACGTGGTCGACCACTACACGAACATGGCCGACGTCGAGCTCTCTGCCTTCGACGCCGCCGTGACGGACTGGGAGCTTCGGCGAAGCTTCGAACGTATGTGAGAAGCCATCCAGCGCAGAGAACGTATGTGAGACGCCATCCAACGCAGAGAGCGGATGTGAAACGAGAGAGATGACTGACACCTACACCGTCGTGAACCCGGCCACGGCCGCAGCCGTGACCGAGGTTCGACTCGCCACCCTCGAGGAGACCGACGAGCACATCGCGCGTGCCGCCGAGGCCTTCCCGGCCTGGCGCGATGTCGCTCCGGGAGAGCGGGCTCGCCTGTTGCGCTCGTTCGCAGCGGTGGTCGACGACCACATCGAGGAGCTTGCCCAGCTCGAGGTGACCAACTCCGGTCACACGCTCGGCAACGCGCGTTGGGAGGCGGGCAACGTCCGCGACGTTCTCAACTACTACTCGGCAGCACCCGAGCGGCTCTTCGGTCGTCAGATCCCGGTGCCCGGCGGCGTCGATCTCACCTTCCGCGAGCCACTCGGCGTCGTCGGGATCATCGTGCCGTGGAACTTCCCGATGCCCATCGCTGGTTGGGGATTCGGGCCTGCTCTCGCCGCGGGCAACACGGTCGTCCTCAAGCCCGCCGAGCTCACGCCGCTCACCGCGATCCGCCTGGGCGAGCTGGCGTTGGAGGCGGGCATCCCCGAGGGCGTGTTCACGGTGATTCCCGGAAAGGGCAGCATCGTCGGCGAACGCTTCGTCACGCATCCGGCCGTGCGCAAGGTCTGCTTCACCGGCTCGACGGAGGTCGGCAAGCGGATCATGGCTGGCTGCGCCGACCAGGTGAAGCGGGTGACGCTCGAGCTCGGCGGGAAGTCCGCGAACGTGGTCTTCGCCGACGCGGATGTCGCGAAGGCGGCAGCCACCGCGCCCTATGCGGTCTTCGACAACGCCGGTCAGGACTGCTGTGCGCGATCCCGCATCCTCGTGCAGCGGTCGGTGTTCGACGACTTCATGTCCGGTCTCGAGACCTCGGTCAAGGCGTTGCAGGTCATCGATCCGTCGAGTCCCGACAGCGAGATGGGACCGCTGGTGTCGGCGAAGCAGAAGCAGACGGTCGAGGGCTACCTCGACGGGGTGGATGCGGTCATCACCGGCAGTGTGCCGGCGGATGCGGCCTTGGCCGAAGGGTTCTGGCTGCCGCCGACCGTGGTCGTAGCGACCGACACCCAGGTGCCGGTCTGGCGGGAGGAGGTCTTCGGGCCACTCGTGGCGGTGATGCCCTTCGATACGGAGGAGGACGCGATCCGGCTCGCGAACGACACCGAGTACGGCCTCTCGGGCTCGATCTACACCCGCGACATCGGCCGGGGACTGCGCGTCGCCCGCGCGATCGAGTCCGGCAACCTCAGCGTCAACTCCCACTCGTCGGTTCGCTACTGGACGCCGTTCGGCGGCTACAAGCAGTCCGGACTCGGACGCGAGCTCGGACCGGAGGCGCCCAACGCCTTCACCGAGGAGAAGAACGTCTTCATCGCTCAGGACTGACGGAGGTTGAGGAGCGACGTAGTCGCGTCACGAAACCCCGCACAACAGACGAAAGGAACAGAAATGACAGGACGTCTCGACGGGAAGGTCGCCGTGGTCACCGGAGGCTGCTCCGGCATCGGACTGGCGACCGTGCGCCGCTTCCTCGAGGAGGGCGCCAAGGTCGTGGTCGGCGACGTGAACGACGCGCTCGGCAAGGAGCTTGCCGACGAGCTCGGCTTCACTTACACCCATGTCGACGTGACCTCGAAGGACGAGGTCGACGCTCTGTTCAAGACGGCCAAGGACACCCACGGCTCGGTCGACATCGCGTTCAACAACGCGGGCATCAGCCCGCCGGAGGACGACTCCATCCTCGACACCGATCTCGACGCCTGGCGCAAGGTTCAGGAGGTCAACCTGACCAGCGTCTACCTCTGCTGCAAGGCGGCGTTGCCGTACATGCTCGAGCAGGGCAAGGGCTCGATCATCAACACCGCGTCGTTCGTCGCCGTGATGGGTGCGGCCACGTCGCAGATCTCGTACTCGGCCTCCAAGGGGGGCGTGCTCTCGATGAGCCGCGAGCTCGGCGTGCAGTTCGCTCGCCAAGGGGTTCGCGTGAATGCGCTGTGCCCGGGGCCGGTGAACACACCGCTCCTGCAGGAGCTGTTCGCCAAGGACGAGGAGCGAGCGGCCCGTCGCCTGGTCCACGTCCCCATGGGACGCTTCGGTGAGCCGGAGGAGATGGCGAACGCGGTTCTCTTCCTCGCCTCCGACGAGTCCTCGTTCATCACGGCCAACACGTTCCTCGTCGACGGCGGCATCTCCGGCGCCTA
Source organism: Marmoricola sp. (assembly GCA_051961575.1). Classification (GTDB taxonomy): domain Bacteria; phylum Actinomycetota; class Actinomycetes; order Propionibacteriales; family Nocardioidaceae; genus Marmoricola. Next base: position 18,083 of record JBQCDC010000071.1, on the reverse strand, counting down.
CGTCACGCCGCTCTGATGGTTCTCATCGGTCTCAGTACCTACCGCGAGCCGGCGAAGTGGGGCGTGTGGGACACCAGCGCCGACCTGCTGCCGTCGGACTATGCGCTCGCGGTCGAGGCTGCGGGAGGAGTGCCAGTGCTCCTCCCTCCGACCCTTCCGTACGCGGAGGCGGCGAGTGAGGTCGTCTCCCGGCTCGGTGGTCTGATCATCGCCGGGGGAGCAGACGTCGACCCCGACCGGTACGAGGCCGATGCGCATCCGACCACTGGCGCCCCTCGACGTGACCGGGACGCCTGGGAGCTGGCTCTGCTCGACGCCGCGGCGGAGACGGGCATCCCGGTGCTCGGCATCTGCCGCGGGATGCAGGTGATGGCCGTCCAGGCCGGCGGTGTGCTCGACCAGCACGTGCCCGAGCTCGTCGAGCACGAGGCGCACAGCCCTGGGGGAGATGAGTACGGCCGCACCGGAATCAAGGTTGCCGAGGGCAGTCGGCTGTCCGCACTGCTCGGCGATGCCGCGCCCGTCGCCTGCCATCACCACCAGTCGGTGCGGATGCATCCCGGCTTCGAGCCCGTTGCGTGGGCGGAGGATGGACTGCTCGAGGCCATGGAAGACCCGGCGCATCCCTTCCGCATCGCCGTCCAGTGGCACCCGGAGGTCGATGCGGATCGAGGATTGTTCGCGGGTCTTGTCGCCGCTGCTCAGGAGTATGGGGGAGCCAAGCCCTAGAGTCCCTGGCATGACGATCAGCCACGGCCCGATGACCCAGGTCGCCTGGGTCACCGACGACCTGGAGGCCACCGAAGCCGCGCTCGGGGGACAGTTCGGGATCACGAAATGGACCCGCATGGGCGACGTGCACTTCGGTCCGGAGACCTGCACGTACCGCGGGAAGCCCGCGGACTTCCATGCGCTGGTCTCGCTCGCGTACTCCGGCGATCTGCAGCTCGAGCTGATCCAACCCGTGAGCGGTGACTCGATCTACACCGAGCACCTGGAGCGCAAGGGTCCTGGTCTCCACCACACCTGCTTCGAGGTCGACGACGTCGACGCAGCCGTGGACGAAGCCGTTGCCGACGGTTGGGAGTGCGTCCAGCGCGGATCGATGAGTGGGCTGATGGAGTTCGCTTATCTGGAGAGGGAAGGCGTCGGCACCTCATGCATCGAGCTGTGCCGGATCGGTGATGATCTGAAGGCCATGTTCGCGGCGATGAAGGGTGGCGTGGCGTGAGCTTCGAGGGCACGACCGTGCTGGTGACGGGCGCTTCGTCGGGTTTGGGCGCAGCGACAGTCCGACTCCTCGCCACGAAGGGTGCCCACGTCTATGCGGCGTCGCGCGACCAGGCGAAGCTGGCGGACGTGGCCGACTCCTGTGCCGGCCTGGCCGGGACCGTGTCCATCGGTCCGCTCGACGTGGCCCGTCCGGACTCGTGTCGCGAGGCAGTGGCAGCAGCCGTAGCGCTCCATGGCCGCCTCGATGCGCTCGTCAACAACGCCGGTCGTCACGACTTTCGCATCACCACCGCGGTGACGGACGAGCAGTGGGATCACGACATCGCGGTCAACCTCAGCGGTGCCTTCCACTGCGCACGCGCCGCCATCCCACACCTCCTCGAGACCAGCGGCGCCATCGTCAACGTCAGCTCGGTCGCCGGCCAGATCGGCGAGGCGTACTCGGCGGCGTACTCCGCGGCCAAGCACGGCATCGTCGGGCTGACCAAGGCACTGGCCGTCGAGTACGTGAAGACGCCGCTCCGGGTCAACTGCGTGTGCCCGGGCGGCATGGACACCGCACAGGTGCACACGATCGACTTCCCGCCCGACGCCGACTTCGAGCTGATCATGAGGGTGGCCGCCAAGCGCGGCTTCATGTCGCCCGAGAGCGTGGCGGAGTCGATCGTGTTCCTCGCCTCGGAGGCGGCGAGCTCCATCAACGGAAGCGTGTTGGTCGTCGATCACGGCCACCTCGCCGGCTGAGGAGCGCCGCCGCCCCGAAGCGAACTTGCTACTGCACCGTGATGGTGCCGGTCATGCCCATGTTGTCGTGGAAGACGCACTTGTACGGGTAGACGCCCGCGTGCGTGAAGGTCACGGTGTAGGTGTGACTTCCCGGAGGACCGAAGCCCGGTGGCAGCAACACGCCTGAACTCAGGGTGCCGGTGCCGTCCCAGTGGCTCGGGTTGCCGACGGCAGCAGTGGGGTCGGGGGACGGCTCAGGACCGAACGTCACCGTGTGCGGGATGGGGATCGAGGTGTTCTTCGCCATGTCGAACGTGATCGAGTCACCGGTGCTGATCGTGACATTCGCCGCGATGTAGCGCATCACCATGACCTTGGTGTCGGAGGCACCGATGTAGATGTGGTGCGACGTCGCGCTACCCATCGCGCTGTCCCAGAGATTCAGGCCGTGCTCGATCAGCGCATTGTTCGTCGCGAGCGTTCGCTGGTCGTACCTGAACTGCGAGACCGGATAGCGCGTACCGGTCGGCTGAACGATCACGGTTCAGTGCATCATCATGCCGCCGTGCACGTAGCAGATGTAGTGGAAGGTGCCCGTGCCTGTGAACTTCAGGGTGTAGTTGCGGTACTGCGCCCCGGGGCCGCTCGTCATCGTGTCGAGGATGCCCGAGTTCCGGAACTGACCAGGGTGGCTGATCCACGTCTGCAACGTCCGGTTGTTCATGTAGGCGATCGTCGGCGAATAGCCCGAGTCCGGGTGGGTCGAGTTGATGAAGCTGACGGTGTGGATCTCCATGGAGTTAGCTACCCATTTGACCGAGTCGCCCTTGTCGATGGTGATCGTCCCCGGCCCATAGTTCATGGTCTGGATGGAGCCGCTGGACGTCTGAGCACCGACCTTGACGGTCCAGGTGACGGGTTTCGTGCTGGCGAGCGCGGGGCTGCTCGCGGCGGAGGCGAGGCCGATGGTGGCGACGACGAGCGTCATCACCGACACCATGACCTTCCAACGAGATGGCTTCAGGAAGCTAGGTCGCATCGGTGGTCCCTTTCGTGTCAGAAATGGGATCGACCTAAAGCAGCCACCGTCGTACAAAGGAACTCAGGCCCCGCGACGAATCGGCAGATTCGTCCAACATCCCCGTGCTCCGGCTGACCCGAATGACCGCGGAATGGCTCCGCGTCGCAGGCTGCCCTTGGCCGACTTCTTGCTTATTCGAACTATCGACCTGTGACGTGCTTGTGAGCAAGAGGCTGTTGTGGCCCAACTCACAGCCAGGCCATAACCCGTTCTAGTTTGTCTCGTTGGTTCCGCTAAACATGACACCTCTTCAGATTCTGGAGGGTGTTCCACACATAGGGCTGTCCAAAGGGGGCCTCTTGAACCGCTCGCGCACGCGCACCAGCATCGCTGCGGCACTCGTAGCTGTTGTCACCACCGTCCTAGTACTCGTCGCTCCGGCTGCCTTCGCGCACGTCGAGAGGCCGTCCTACTGGCCGAACCCGCAACCCGACTGCACGATCTCACCTTGCGCCGGAGGCGCGGTTCCGGTGGCGCGCAGCCTTGCCTCGGCGCTGACACCGCCGAGCGGAACCACGGTGCGCGTGGTGTGCCAGTCGAACTCGATGACCTTGCTCCGTGCCTCCATCGCGCATGCTGAGCGCTACGGCTACTACGACCGCCCCACCGTGCACAGCACGTTCAGCACGGCGCAGGGGGCTGAGCTCCTCCGGATCAACACCGCGCTGTTCTCGCGGTGTCGCTACCACCAGATCCAGCCCGCGGTGACGGCGTCGGGCAACAACGACCGCGTCGTGGTCATGCCTGGCCTCTACACGGAGCCAACCTCGCGCTCTGCGCCCACCTATGACCCGAAGTGCGCTCCGTACCGGGTCAAGTCGGACAGTGGCGACCCCGGCGCCCTGAGCCACGACTACCAGTTCTACTGCCCGAACGACGCTAACCTGATCGCCGTCATCGGCCGCGGGCTGGACACGGGCACACCGCCCAGCCCGCCACTGGTGAATCGGCACGGAATCCCGGACGCCGGAAAGTGCATCCGCTGCAACCTGCAGCTCGAGGGCTCTGGTGTGAACGCCGATGACGTCACCGTCGAGGCCGGCTCCGCAGCTGCGGGCAACGGTGGTCCGTCCGCAGTCGGACACGCCAAGGACGTGGGCATCTTCGTCGACCGTGCCGACGGCTTCGTCCTGCGCAACATCAAGGTTCGGCACGCACGTGAGCACGACATCTACATCCTCGAGACCGACGGTTACCTGTTCGATCGATTCAAGGCCTACTACGCCGGCGGATATGGCGTGCTGACCTTCGTCGAGGACCACGGCATGATCGAGAACTGCGACACGGCAGGCAACGGTGACTCGGGTATCTACCCGGGCGCCGGCGCGGACTCGACCGACAACCGCTACCTGCCCTTCTACCCGACGTACCGGTTCAGCCAGACCGTCCAGTATTGCGACAGCCACCACAACACCGGCGGATTCTCGGGCACTGACAGCCACGGCACGCTGATCCAGTACAACAACTTCTACGACAATGCACTGGGCTTCACCACGGACGTCTTCACGGCGCCCGGACACCCGGGCTTCCCGCAGCACGGCAACGTCCTTCGGAACAACAACTTCTACTCGAACAACTTCAACCCGTTCCAGCCGACCACCGACGTGCAGCCGTTCGTTGCGACGCCGGTCGGCACGGGCATGTGGTTGGCGGGTGGCAACAACAACACCGTCCAGGGCAACCGGTTCTGGGACAACTGGCGACGCGCCGTGATGCTCTTCGCCGTTCCGGATGCGACGGTGTGCGGCCCGCCGCCGATCGGTTCGTCGACGCCCGTTCCGGGCTGCAACCCGCTCGGCATCTCGACGTCGTATGGCAACCACTTCTACGGCAACGCGTTCGACGCAGCGCCCAACGGAACCCTCGCGCGGAACGGTCTCGACTTCTGGTGGGACGCCTTCCCGACCAACACCGGTAACTGCTTCTGGTCGAACACCTCGGCCACGGGCAAGGTGTCGTCGTCGCCGGCCTCGCTGCCCAACTGCTCGAACGGCACCAAGCCGTCGCAGAGCATCGGTCTGGGCAATCCGACGGCCGAGGTCGAGCTCGTGGGATGTCTGGCCGGGTTCCAGATCTCGGGCTACCCGGCGGGCAACTCGACGATCTGCAACTGGTCGAAGACGCCGCCGAAGCCGGGTGCATCGTCGAGCGCCCTCGCGATGAGCGCACAGCAGACGGCATCCCAGCAACAGGAGTTCTCCCTCATCTGCTCGCTGGGCCTCTCGCCTCGACTGTGTTCGCAGTCGACCGGATGGTTCAGCGGGGCAGTGGGCGGGATCCTGGCGTCGATCGTCAACGCCACCTCTCCGCTGTCGGCGGCGAAGCCGACCTACACCTCGGGTCGACTCAGCAGCTTCACGTGCAGCTGGTGGCGCCAGGCCAGCGCGAGCCAGCAGCTCGGGATGGTGCAGCGCATCCGGCACATGGATGCCATGCAGATCAACGGCAGCCCGAGTGACGCAGCGTTCGGTTCCGGCGCGACGATGCCCGACGGTATTGCCGGGCGGGTTCTCGACAGCCGCTGCAGCGTGACAGAGGCGGGCCCGTTCGCGCTGTACAAGATCTACGGAGCGGCGGCGCCGTTCGCCGCTTACGCAGGCGGTTAGGACTGGGCGAGCACACCCGTTCCCAAGTGGGGGCGGGTGTGCGACGCTCGATCCATGATCGAGGTTGGCTCAGAAGAAGACCTGCCCGTCGGCGTGGTCGTGGGTGCGGGCAACTACGCAGTCGGCAACAAGGGCGACTACTTCGCCGTCGGACGTCGTTGTCGCCACCTCAGGGCGGACCTTGCCAACGGCAGCATCGATGACGACGGCTGCCTGGTCTGCCCGTGGCATCAGGCCAAGTACGACGTTGAATCCGGACGCATGGTTCGTGGACCGCAGGGGATCTTCGCTCGGATTCCGGGTTTGGGGGCGCTGTTCAAGGGCCTGACCCATGTTGTTCCGCTACGGGTGGGGAAGGTCTCGGTCGTCGAGGGCACGATCGTCGTCGAGTAGACGCGGCTCAGGATGTCTTGAGCCCGGCCAACACCAGGTCGAGGTGACGGCGCCACTCGTGCCTCTCATCCATGAAGTGCATCGTTGCCGTGACGCCGCACATCATCATTCCGTAGTCCGCGACGGTGAGATCGGTGCGAACCTCCCCGGCTGCCTGGGCTCGCTCGATCAATCGGGTGACCACGGTGTTGAGGGCTGCCTTGTCCTTCTCGATGCCCTCCCACTGGAAGTCGTCGAGCTGCAGCATCGCCAGCTGGAACGCGACATCGCCCTCGACCGATTCGGCGTGCCGACGCATCATCGTGGCCAGGGCCTCATAGGGACCTTCGATGTCCTCGCACTCGGCCGCGATCACCGCGAACTGCTGGAAGCGCCCTCGGACGAGCTCGGTGACCAGGGCCTCTTTGGTGGGGAAGCGGCGGTAGAGAGTGCCGATGCCCACGCCCGCATGAGCGGCGATGTCTTCCATCTGTGTGCTTGAGCCGCGCTCGGCGAAGAGCACGCGTGCCGAGGCCAGGATGCGCTCGAGGTTGCGCTGTGCATCTGCTCGCAAAGGGCGAATGTCGGTGGTCACGGTCATCCTCATCTTGTGTTCGCTGTCGGCGATATCCGGAATCATACCTCCGGATTAGTTGACAAACGGAATCACGGTTCCGTAACGTTCCTAACCGGAACTGGAATTTCGGTTCCATTTAGCCTCAGGAGTCCCGCATGTCCCAGCCCGACCTCAGCACGCCGCGCGCGAGGAACCTCGCACTAGCGCTGCTGGCGATGACGCAGTTCGTCGTCGTCATCGACGCCTCGATCGTCAATGTGGCTCTGCCGTCCATCGGCCGAGCCCTCAACTTCTCGCAGAACGACCTGTCGTGGGTCGTGAACTCTTACACGCTCACCTTCGGGGGATTCCTGCTGCTTGGCGGGCGTCTGGCCGACTACCTCGGACGGCGCCGGCTCTTCATGATCGGCATGGCGCTCTTCTCCGTCGGCTCGCTCGCCGGCGGGCTCGCGCAGAACGAGACCTGGCTCATCGCTGCTCGCGCAGTCCAAGGTCTCGGCGCGGCGATCGCCTCGCCCGCGGCGCTTTCCATCGTCACCACGACGTTCTCCGAGGGGCAGGAGCGCAACCGCGCGCTCGGCATCTGGGGTGCGGTCGCTGGGGCCGGGGGAGCGGCTGGCGTCCTGCTGGGCGGCGTCCTCACGCAGTGGGCCGGCTGGGAGTGGGTCCTCTTCGTCAACGTGCCGATCGGTGCGTTCATCGTGTGGCAGGCCCCGAAGCGGCTGGCTGAGTCCAGCGCAGCCGACGAGAGCGACCGCACGCTCGACCTTCCGGGCGCGGTCACGGTCTCGGCAGGAGCGGCTCTGCTCGTCTACGCCATGGTCGATGCGATCAACGTCGGCTGGGGGTCCGCTCAGACGATCGGGCGTCTCGCCGGCGCAGCGGCGCTGCTCGTGGCGTTCGTCGTGATCGAGCTGCGTACGCGTAAGCCCCTGATCCCGTTCTCGATCTTCCGCAAGCGCACGCTTCGGGGCGCGAACCTGGTCGGGATCCTGATCGGCATGTCGCTGTTCTCGATGTTCTTCCTGATCACTCTCTATCTGCAGCAGGTGCTGGGTGATTCGGCCCTCCAGGCGGGCTTGTCCTACCTGCCGCTTGCCGTCGCGATCATCCTGGCGGCCGGCGCCGCGAGTGCTCTGGTCACCCGGCTCGGCTTCAAGAACGTCCTGATCGCCGGGATGCTCATGGTCGCGGTCGCGCTCGCGTGGTTCAGCCAGATCAGCCCGAGCGGTTCGTATGCGGTGGACGTCCTGGGTCCGTCGATCCTCGCCGGCGTCGGCCTCGGGTTCGCATTCGTGCCGGTCACGATCGCGGCCGTCACGGGCACGGAGGCGCACGAGGCAGGCCTGGCCTCAGGCCTGATCAACACCTCGCAGCAGGTCGGCGGGGCACTGGGGTTGGCGATCCTGGCCTCGGTCGCGAACGCCGCCACCAAGAATGCGTTCAAGACGGGGGCGAGCGTGCACTCCGCGCTCACCACGGGCTTCTCGGACGCGTTCGTCGTGGGTGCCTGCTTCGCTGTCGCGGGCGCTGTGCTGGCCGCGCTGCTGATCTCGAGCCGCGACAGTGCGGAGCACTCGCTGGCCGCACGGAGTGGGGAGTTGGAGCCGGTCGCTGCTTGATCGAGCCGGGCCCGTTGAGCCATCGGTGCAGTCGAGGGCATACTCGGCTGCACCGACTGACGAGGGGTGTGACCGCGTGAAGCTCTGGTTGCTTGGTGTTCGCGGTTCCACCCCATCTCCGGGGCCTAACTTCGTCCGCTACGGCGGTCACACGTCCTGCGTGGGAGTCGTGCCGACCGGCAAGCCCGAGCCGAAGCTGTTGCTCGACGCCGGCACGGGACTTCGGTCGCTCACCGGACAGATGAGCTCGGACGCGTTTCGAGGATCGATCCTGCTGAGCCACTTGCACTGGGATCACGTCGAGGGGCTGCCGTTCTGCAGAGCGCTGGACTCCGCCGCCTCCCAGGTCGACCTCTACGTTCCCGAGCAGGACGGGCTGTCGGCGCGCGACCTGCTCGCCAAGACCATGTCGCCGCCCTCGTTCCCGATCGAGCCCGAGGGCCTCAACGGAACCTGGCGCTTCCTCGGATCGCCGGCCGGTCCCGCCGAGATCGAGGGTTTCCGCGTCAGATCGTGCGAGATCGAGCACAAGGGTGGCCGCACGCTCGGCTACCGCATCGAGGACGACTTGGGCGCGATCGCGTACCTCCCGGATCACGCGCCCACCAACGGGTTGTCGGAGGAGACTCGGGACCTCATCCGTGGCGTCGACGTGCTGCTGCACGACGCGCAGTTCCTCGAGACCGAGCGCCCGATCGCCGAGGCCTACGGTCACGCGACCGTCGAGGAATCGATCGCCCTTGCATCCGAGCTCGAGGTCGGAACCTTGGTGCTCTTCCATCACTCACCGGTGCGCACCGACGCCGAGCTGGACCTGATCGGGCAGAACATCGAGTCCGAGATCCCCGTCGTCATCGCTCGTGAGGGGATGACGATCCCGGTCGGCTAGGACGGCGAAAGACTCGAAGTGAGTAGCTGGCCTTGCTGGATCATCGATCTCCGGGATGGAGCAATGAGTAGTGTCCATCCATGGCACGTGAGGGAGCCGAGGCCGGCGAGATTCGACTCGCCGAGTTGATTGCGTCCCTTTCGCTCGCGACCGATCTCGGTCTGGGATTGCCGCAGGAGCACGTGCTGAGGCAGACGTTGATCGCGATGCGGCTCGCTCGGCTGGCCGGCTTTGATGCCGCGGCTCTCGAGGACACGTTCTACGTTTCGCTGCTGGCGTGGGTGGGATGCATCTCCGATTCGCACGAGCTCGCCTACTGGTTCGGGGACGACAGACGAATTCGCGCAGCGAGCTATGAGATCGACAAGGTCGGCTTTCCGATGATGCGACTGATGCTCGCGAATGTCGGTGTCGACTCGGCACCTCTGCGCCGGATCACGATGATCGGACGGTTCCTCGCGGGCGGTCACCGCGAGGCGGCGGGCGGCTTCATCACGCATTGTCAGACCACGGGCGACATCGCCGAGCGGCTTGGATTCGGTGCGTCTGTGCGTGCCGCACTGTCGCAAGCCTTCGAACGTTGGGATGGGAAAGGTGTGCCCGGCGATTCCAGCGGCGCCTCGATCGAGCCGGTCATGCGGGTCGTCCAGATCGCCGATGACGTCGAGGTGTTCGATCGCACGCTCGGGCCAGATGCCGCCTGCAGAATGCTTCGTTCGCGCCAGGGCAGCGAGTTCGATCCGGTGCTCGTCGAACTGCTCATTGATCATGTCGACGAGGTGCTCGGTGACCTCGGATCCCTGGACATCTGGCAGGGCGTCCTGCAGCAATGTCCCGATCTGGGCCGTGGCATCCCTGAGGACGAGCTCGATGGTGTCCTCACGATCCTGGGGGACTACGCCGACCTCAAGTCCCCCAAGACGCTCGGACATTCCCGCGCGGTCGCGGAACTGGTGAGCGTGGCGGCTGGACACGCAGGTCTCACGGCTGCGGATGCCAGCCTCGTACGCCGGGCTGCGCTGGTCCATCGCCTGGGAGCCACCGGTGTGTCGACCTCGATCTGGAACAAGACCGGACCTCTGAGCGCCATGGAGGACGAGCGCGTGAGGACGGTGCCGTACTTGACCGAGCGGATCCTCGGCCGCGAACCGCGGCTTGCTGAGATCGCGGCTATCGCTGGCATGTGTCATGAGCGTATGGATGGCTCCGGCTATCCACGCGGGCTGCGCGGGTCGGCCATTCCGGCGACGGCCCGGCTCCTGGCCGCCGCGGACCTGTATCAGGCGCTGGGGGAGGAGCGACCCGGCCAGCGGCCGCTGTCGGCGAAGGAGCGGAAAGTCGCTTGCGACGACGAGGTCCGCGCAGGGCGACTGGACGCTGACGCCGTGGCGGCCGTTCTGACCGCGGCGGGGCAGCGCGTGCCGCGACGCCGGACGCGAGTGGCCGGGCTGACAGCACGGGAGGTCGAGATCCTCGGCCTGCTAGTGCGTGGCATGTCCAACCGGCAGATTGCTGAGCGGCTCGTGATCGGGCAGCGCACGGTGGCCACCCATCTCGAGCACATCCTCACCAAGACGGGTTGTGCGAGCCGCGGTGCCGCGGCCATGTTCGCATTGCGACACGGATTGATCGACGCAGAAGATCGGTAATCCTCCCGACGCGGCGACACTGAGCGGCTGGATAGACCTGTCCTATGCAGACGACCACTCATACTGCGCCGGCCAATATCGGTGAAGCACAGGCCACGGCTTGGCCGCTCGCCGGCCGGCTGATCGACGCGATCACGCGCCGCAGTTTCGCGGACCTCGAGGCCTGCCTCGCTCCCGATGTACGCATGCGCGCTGTGCTCCCGCGGCGTGTCCTCGAGCTCGACTCCGCCGCGGCGGTGGCGCGGACTTTCGAGGACTGGTTTGGCGGTGAGGACGGATTCGAGGTCATGGAGGCCTCGGCCGGTTCGATCGGTCCGCGCCACCATGTGCGTTGGCGGATCAGGATGTGGCCGCGGCACGCCGGCGGTGGCTCGAGGGTTGTCGAGCAGCAGATCTACACGTGGGGCACCGAGCAAGCCGAGTCGCTGGACCTGCTCTGCTCCGGCTTCCACGCCGAGCACATCGAGGGCCCGCGATGAAGGCGGCGATCAGCCTGATCACCGGGCTGGAGGATCCCGAGAAGGTCACCGTCGCGCTCCTTGTGGCCGTAGGCGCAGCCGAGGGTGGGCGAGAGACGTTGATGTTCCTGACCAAGGAGGCGGCCCGTCTGGCCACCCGAGGTGTCGCTGTCGGTGCGGCGTGTGACGGTTGCCCGACGGTCGCGGACCTGATGGCTCGCTATGCGGCTGCGGGAGGAGTGCTCCTCGTATGTCCGATCTGCTTCAACGCCCGCCAACTGGAAGAGAGCACCCTGCTCGAGAACGCCCGCTTAGGTGGCACCGTCCAGCTCTGGGAGTGGATCGGTGACGACCCGGTCACGACGTTCAGCTATTGAAGCAGATGCGAGGAGCCAGGCGAGGCTAGCGCTCAGGCGACCTGCGTGACATAGCCGGCGTAGAGCGTGAACGTCGCGCCGCAGTTCGCCGCATGCATGCGCGTCTCGGCCATCTCCGGGGTCGCGGCGGAGGTCTTGTAGTCGTCCTCGCTGGTCCAGATGAGCTCCGCGACGAGGTAGGGCACGCCGCCCTCTGGGTGGCTGAGTTGGAAGCCGCTCAACCCGGGGATCGCCTTGACGAGTGGGATGTGCTCGTTGGTGTAGCGGCGGTCAAAGGCGTCTGGATCGTCGGGTTGGTCGTAGACCACGGTCAATCGGTACATGCTGTTCATGGGTTCCCCTCAGATCTCCGAGAAACGGGCCGCACCGTCCTCCAGGGGAAGCTTCAGGCCGTTCACGATGAATGACGTTGTGTGGTAGAAGCCTATGAGCAGCAGGAGTTCCAGAATCGCCGCTTCGTCGTACACGCCGCGCAGGTGTTCCCACAGTTCGTCGTCGATGGTCGAGGTCTCGTGTAGTTGGTCGCAGAGCTCGATCAGGACTCGCTCCTCTGTGGCCCAGCACTCGTCGCTGGCCGAACCGTGGGTGATGGATGAAAGCTGCTCGGCGGTGAGCGCTGCGCTGGCGGCAAAGGTTGTGACGTGCACGCCCCACTCATACTCGGCGTGACAGTTGGCCGTGGTTCTGTCGATGACGATCTCTCGCTGCCGGAGGGTCAGGTGTCCGCGATCGAGCAGCCCTGCTGCGAAGAATTTGGTGAAGACCCGCCGGTCCCTGGCCAGCGTGGTGAACAGTCGCAGTGGCGGATTGCCTCGCATCACGGCGTCGATCGTTGCCTGGATGTCAGGATCCAACGGTGTGGCTGCGGGAGCCATCCGTGCGCTATAAGAAATAGAGCGTTCCATGAGGTGACCGTAACAGCAGTGCTCTAATATTCATAGCATGCGCGAGCTTGAGGTGGGTCAGCCCGCAAGAGGGTCGAGTTCCGGCCGACCGATCATGGTTCTTCTCGACGGTCTCGGACGTAGAGGGGCGTTACGCGTCCTATGGGAGTTGCGCGATGGCCGGCAATTGACGTTCCGCTCGCTGCTCGAGGCGAGTGAGTCGAACTCCGGCGCGCTGAACACCCGCCTCAAGGAACTTCGTGGCCTGGGTCTCGTCGATCATCACGATGGCGGCTATCACCTCAGCGAGTATGGGGCCGAGGTCGCAGAGCTCCTTCACTCCTTGAACCGGGCAGCAGAGCGCAGAAATCTCAAGGCACCATGACGAAAACGGCCTCCAACCGGCGGAAGACGTCAGAAGACGTTTCCGCAGGTCAGAGGCCGTTTTCGGCTCTAACGCAAGGTCATGAAAACCTTGCTCTTAGATGTCGTAGTACAGCTCGAACTCGTGCGGGTGCGGACGCAGCTGCACCGGCAGGATCTCGTTGTTGCGCTTGTAGTCGATCCACATCTCGATCAGGTCCTCGGTGAAGACGTTGCCCACCGTCAGGAAGTCGTGGTCGGCCTCGAGGGCGTCGAGCACGTCGTTGAGCGAGGTCGGGACCTGGTTGATCTCGGCCATCTCGTCCGGCGGAAGCTCGTAGATGTCCTTGTCGATCGGCTCGGGCGGCTCGATCTTGTTCTTGATGCCGTCGATGCCGGCGAGGAGCAGCGCCGAGAACGCGAGGTACGGGTTGCTCGACGGGTCCGGGAAGCGGGTCTCGATGCGCTTGGCCTTGGCGTTCGAGCCCGTGATCGGGATACGAACGGCAGCCGAGCGGTTGCGCGAGGAGTAGACCAGCGAGATCGGAGCCTCGAAGCCCGGCACCAGGCGGTGGTAGGAGTTCACGGTCGGGTTGGTGAACGCGAGCACGGCGGCGGCGTGCTTCAGGATGCCGCCGATGTACCAGCGCGCCATGTCCGAGAGGCCCGCGTAGCCGGTCTCGTCGTAGAACAGCGGCTCGCCGTCGTTCCAGATCGACTGGTGGACGTGCATGCCCGAGCCGTTGTCGCCGAAGAGCGGCTTCGGCATGAAGGTGACCGACTTGCCGGCCTCCCAGGCGACGTTGCGGACGATGTACTTGAACTTCATGACATCGTCGGCCGCCTTGAGCAGCGTGTCGAACTTGTAGTTGATCTCGGCCTGGGCGGCGGTGCCGACCTCGTGGTGGGCGCGCTCGACCAGCAGGCCGGAGTTCTCCAGAGCCTTGACCATGTCGTCACGGAGGTCCTGGGTGCCGTCGGTCGGCGTGACCGGGAAGTAGCCACCCTTGTTGCGAACCTTGTAGCCGCGGTTCGGGGTGCCGTCCGGGTTGGTGTCGGCGCCGGTGTTCCACACGCCCTCGAAGGAGTCGATCTTGTAGTACGACTCGTCCATGCCGGTCTTGAACTTGACCGAGTCGAAGATGAAGAACTCCGCCTCGGGCGCGAAGTACGCCGTGTCGCCGATACCGGTCGTCGACAGGTAGGCAAGAGCCTTGCGGGCGATGTTGCGCGGGTCGCGCGAGTAAGCCTCGCCCGTGATCGGGTCGTGGACGAAGTACATCATCGCGAGGGTCTTCGACTTGCGGAACGGGTCGATGTACGCGGTGGTGACGTCCGGGTACAGAGCCATGTCCGACTCGTTGATGGCCTGGAAGCCGCGGATCGACGAGCCGTCGAACGCCATCGGGTCCAGGTTGAACGAAGACACCGGCACGGTGAGGTGCTGCTGGATGCCGGGAAGGTCGACGAAGCGAACGTCGACGAACTCGACGCCTTCGTCCTCGATGAACTTGAGGAGCTCATCTCCAGTGCTGAACATACGTCCTCCTTGGCCGCACGGGCGACCGCGTGAAAGGTGGGTAACGCGGGTGCTTGCGCGCGAGGCGACGCTGCCTGCGCAATGGCCCTCACCCTAAAGGAAGGCCATTAATCGAACTTAACTGGTTTGTTTCGGGCGTGTAACACGGCGTTCGCCCACCGGATAGGGTCGCGCTGATGTCGAACCAACCCAAGAAGCCGGCCGGAACTCCCAAGCTGCCGCCCGGCCTGATGCACGCTGGCTGGGGCCGCCGTATCGCAGCGCTGTTCATCGACTGGTTGGCGTCGTCACTGGTCCTCATCGCCATCGCCGGACCGTCACGCTACTCGGGCCCGAACGGCACCGCGCTGATCCTCCCCGTCCTCTTCGTCGAGATCGTGCTGTTGACGATCCTGATCGGCGGCAGCTTCGGTCAGGTCGTGCTGAAGCTCCGGGTTCGCCGAATCGATGGCGCGCGGCTGTCTCCTTGGGCAGTATTGATCCGCACCCTGTTGATCCTGTTGGTGATCCCGCCGCTCATCTACAAGCCGGACGGGCGTGGTCTGCACGACATGGTGGTGGATTCAGCGACGTTCCGCGTCGCTTGAGAGGGAGGAACGGCCATGAAGTTGCGTCGACTTGGAGCCGTCGTCGGTTCCCTCGCTGCGGCCACCGCGCTCGCGGCCTGCGGTTCGTCGAGCGGTTCGGACATCAAGACCGCGGCGTTCACGCCGCTCACCAAGGCGAACTTCGGCACCGCCGTCTCCGACCAGATGAAGGGCGTCACGAGCGCGCACATGACGCTGAAGGCGTCGATCATGAACTTCTCCGCCGATTTCAGCTACGGGCCGCCGCTCGAGATGCAGATGTCGGGCACGGTGACCGCTCAGGGCCGCACGATGTCGTTGTCCGTGCGCATGGTGAACCTGGTGATGTACATGCAGATCCCGGGCCAGACGCCAGCCGGGAAGTACATGGCCCTCGACCTCTCGAAGTTCCCCCCGACCTCGAAGCTCTTCGGCATGCTCGACCAGTACCGCAAGATGGGCCCGCAGTCGATGTTGAGCCAGTTCAAGAACGGCGTCGGGAGCCTCAGGTACGTCGGAACCGCCCAGGTCGACGGACAGACCGCGCGCCACTACACCGTGGTCGTCAACACCGCCGCCGCGATGAAGGCATTGGGCAACTCGTCCCTCCTGTCCCAGGTCTCGATCCCGAAGACCATCACCGAGGAGGTCTACCTCGACGCCCACCACGCGCCACTGCGCATGGTGATGTCGCTGCCTGACCCGGTCGGCTCGATGCAGATCGACTTCAGCAAGTGGGGTGAGCCGGTCCACGTGGTCGCGCCGCCCAAGTCGCAGATCATCAATATTCCGCTGAGCGCGCTCGACACCAGCGCCTGAGCACCACCCTCCGGGCTAGGCTGCGGGACAGTTTGTCCTGCTTGCCCAGATGTCGGAGGCGACTCATGCACACCCGTCGGATCGTTGCGACTGCCCTTGCGGTCGCGGCATCACTTTCGCTGACCGCGTGCGGGTCGAAGTCGTACACCCCGCTCACGCAGGCCACGTTCGCCAAGGAGGTCTCCCTGGCGGCGAAGGACGTGAAGTCGGTCCACATGACGATGAAGGCCTCGACGCTTCTCACCTACGACGCGACCTTCAGCTTCAAGGCGCCGGTCGCCATGCAGTTGCTCACCTCGACGAACGCGACGGGGACCACGCAGACCGCGGCGATCCGGGTCGTCGGCAACGCCGTCTACATCCAGGCGGCCGCGAACGGTAAGTGGGCCAAGGTCCCAGCGGCCGCGGGCGCCGCGGCAAGCCAGGTCAAGAGCGATGGACCGCAGAGCTTCGTCAACCAGTTCAAGAACGGCGTCAAGAGCATCAAGTACGTCGGTCCCACCAAGATCGGCGGCCAGGCCGTCCAGCACTACACCCTGGTGATGGACGCGTCGCAGCTCGGGACCTCATTGCTGGCGCTGGCTGCCAAGGTGCCGAGCTTCGCGAACCTGAAGACCTACAAGGAGCAGGTCTACGTGAGCAACGAGAACCTGCTGCGACGGATCACGATGACGTTCCCGGCGCCGGTGGGCACGAATACCGTCGACTTCGTCGGCTGGAACGTTCCGGTGACCATCAAGGCTCCGGCGCCGTCGGACATCGCGACCTCGGGTTCCTAACCTGTGAGGGCTATCCGGTCACTGCCCGTCGTGCTGGTCGCCGGTGGGGGAGTCGTCCTCTCCGCCTGCGGTGCCAAGGCGTACGTCCCGCTCACCGCGGCCAACCTGGGCTCGGCGATCACGGCAGCTTCCAAGACCTTTCACACCGGGCACGAGGTCTCGACGAGCAGTGGCGTGACCACCACCATCGACTTCGACAACGCGGGCGTTTTCGCCTTCCGGATGACACAGTCCTCGGGCGCCGCGGGCAAGGGTCAGTCGATGATCGGCATCGGAGGGGACCGCTACCTCCAGGTTCCGGGCGTGACGCCCGCCGGGAAGTGGCTCAAGGTGTCGGCCTCGAGCAACACGGCCGTGATCACGTTCCAGAACGTCAATCCGGTGACCATGGTCGTTCGGTTCAACAAGGGGCTCAAGAAGCTCACCTACCTCGGCGCCACGAAGATCGCCGGTACTCAGGTGCGTCACTACCGGATCGTCATCGATCAGCAGAAGTATCTGCAGGCGACCGGACAAGGAGTCGGCAGCGCCAATCTGGGGTCGTCGGCGACGCTGACCGAGGATCTGTACCTGAACGATGACAACACGCTCCGGCGCGTCACGCTGGCCCTGCCCGGCGGCGTCGGCGACACCCAGGTGGACGTCACGAACTGGGGCAAGCCGGTGACGATCCAGGCGCCACCGGCCTCGACCGTCGTTACCTCGGTGGCCCCGCAGAAGTAGTCGCGCAGCGACCGCGCAGATTGCCGCGCTGCCCCTTCATCGAGGTCGGCACCGGGCCCTTCGGGATCGGCATCGCGCCACGGCGCGCGTCGACCGCCTTGAGGCGCTGCAGGATGTCGGTCATCTCAGCGGGCTTGATCGCGCGCTTCATCTTCGAGACGTGACGCACCAGCTTGCGAAGCGGGATCTGGCCCTCGCCGTCCCCGAGGTAGAGCTCGTGGATCGGCGTCTCCGAGGCGACCTGAGCGTGCCGCCTGCTCTCCGCGATCATGAGCGGCTTGAGCCGGTTCATGTTGCCGTCACCGATGAGGATGATGCCCGGAGGACCGACCACGCGCGTCACGATGTCCTGCTGCTTGGTGAAGGCCACCATCGGCTCGACCTTCCAGCCGCGGCGCAGCATGCCGAGCGCGGCCGCCGCGGCTCCCGGCTTGCCGTCGAGCTGGCCGTACTGAGCGGCCTGCGCGCGGCGGCCGAACACGATCAGCGTGGCGAGCGAACCCGCGAGAACGCCGACGATGGCGCCGAAGATGATCGTCTGACCGACGAAGCCGATGATCAGGCCGACGACAAGCGCAACTCCGACGAAGACCGACAGCAGGATGACGCCCAGCTTCGGGTCGAACTGCTTGGTCGCCTTGTACGCCTGGCGCAGCTGCGAAGTGCGCCGCGGCTTGCTCTTGTCACGTGCCATGAGGGGAAGTCTTTCAGATTGGGGTAGGTTGAGGAGCGGCCAGGGCCGCGTCACGAAACCGTGCGCCGAGCCTCGATTGCCTGCTGGTAGAGCCGACCGGCGCGGTAGGAGGAGCGGACGAGCGG